>JAKEHD010000475.1 GCA_022615215.1 Blastocatellia bacterium | reverse complement strand
TTCTCCGCAGAATTCGCACGGCGATACACCGTGCGCCGAAGCGTCCTGCCGGGCGAGCGGCTGAACGCGTCGTTACGCCGTCTGCGGTCGGCGTAACAATGGAGTGAACGTGCGATCCGTTCGTCTGAAACCGCAGTCTCACAAAGACGACGAGGGATAGGCGACTTAGATAGTTTTTGATCTTTGATAACTTGATCTGTGTGGAGGCGTGATTCTTCCCGCCCAGGTGTAGGGCTGATGCGTATCCCTGCGGTAGCAACTGACCATCAAAGCGCCTTTCGGTGGTATTTGGGAACAAAGACAACGTGATACTTGCACTCCGACTTGGAGTGAGACAGACTTTGGCAATTAGAGCGTGTCGCACAAATGGATTTTCCACCCAGATGTTGTATGCGATTTGCTTGACCTGATCACCCTCACACTCTTCTTTGCAACCCACACGGTCATGATCGAAGGGCGGAACCTGCGCCCCGTCTATGAAGCGTTGCTCCATCAAAAAGTGGATTTCATACAGGAGGGAGACCTCGAACAGAGCGAGGGTGATCAGGCCGAAACCTTTATCTTCTCGATAGAGATCGAAGAGTCCGGCGCAGCGTGATCGCGCAATGCTTCACTTCGCAGAGCATCCGACGAGTCTCGAAATCGATACATACAGGGGCGGAGCCGAAAGTGAAGAGCTTCACCTCCACTCGCCCTGAATCGTGAAGGCGGCCCAGTAGTAAGGCGAGCGCCAGCGCGAACTCTCCCACATCTCTTTCTGCGCTTCTCTCAAGGCCGCCGAGGGCCGCTTGCCTTCCTTGAATATCCCTCTATACATTCGCTTCATCAACTCCGCAGTCCCGGCATCTTCAACCTTCCACAGGCTCGCCATCACGCGCCTCGCTCCCGCATACATAAATCCTCTCGTCAGCCCTATGAGACCTTCGCCCCTCACCTCTTTGCCCAATCCCGTTTCGCAACCGCTCAACACGACCATCTCAACCGGCAACCTCATGTTATAGACATCCGTCAGCCCCAGGAAGCCGTCCGCATCATTGCCCTCTTGATCGATGAGCGACAGCACGACGCCGCTCAATTCCGGGTTCTGAGTGTCGAGCCATCCGTGTGTGGCTATATGAACATAGCGATAGCCGCCTAGTTCACGCCTCATCGCGGCAGCGCGGTTTGCCGCAAAATCAAACGATGCCGTCACGCTGTTCGGCGGCGCGACCGATATTATTCGATCGGCTTCCAGTCTTGTAAAGACTAGCCGCCTCAAGCCTCCCCGCGCTCTCTCAATGGCCCTGAGCGCCCGCCCGCCATCAGACATATTCTCTTTTTCTCCTTCGGGATTCACGCTCTCGATCTTCTTCCCCGCGCTCTTTACACGCGGGTCATCCCTTTCGAATACGGGGTCGGCTATGATCGCCACACCTTTTTTCGAAATCGCGCGTCCCGCCGTCTCTCGTCTCAGCGCCGCAAGCACAGACGCCGACGGCAGGTTCACGCTCTCGTGATGCATCATAAGAGGCACGTAATCGATCTCGGAAGGAGAACCCGGAGAGGCGCGGGGAGTATTATCTTCCAATGCCTGTGTGTTCGCGCGCTTCTGCTCGTAGGGAACAGGCAGGGCCGCGAACGGCGCATATTGCAATGCGCCTTCCGCCACTATCACGAGCCTCTTGCCCCTGAACAACTCCGCTACGGGTTCGAGCGCCATGCGGCTCAAAGCGGCCGCGGCCGTATTGAATTCAGCTTCGGCTCTCGAATCGATCACGAGCCGACCATCGGGCGACATCTGCGGCGCGAGCGCGACCAGAAGCTCATACACATGCCGCGCCGATGCTTCTATATCGGCGCGCGGAGGCAATTCGAAACTCGTGATCGAGTTTCGCGTTACGGCCCATAAATAACTTCGCCGCTCGCCCAGCGAATACTCAAGCAGCACGGTCTTTTCATCGAGAATCTGTTTTTGTATTTCACGAGCCGAAAGCGGGCGAGACTGCATGAGCGCCCCGTAGCGCGGGCTTCGAGAGCGAATCTCCGCCAGAGCCTCTTCATATTGCGCGCTCAGAATGCTTATCTCTTTTCCGAGCGCGGCCTTCCGCGCGTCCGACGCTCCCTCCAACCGCATTTGCGCCTGAACCCTTGCATCGAGTCTCTGCCTGAGCAAGCGTTCGCGCTCAAGCAATCGAGGTTCGACTCCCCGGCGAATATCGATTCGAGATTCAGCAAGAAGATCCAACAGACCGCGAGCGCGGGCCTGCTCATTCACCTCAAACGCAAGGGCATTAAATCCTCCATTCGGGTTCTCCCTGTGCATCTGCATGAGAATCTCTACGTGAAAGTGATAATAATCCTGCACGCCTGCGAAGTAAGCGGTGCGCAATTCGATGTTATGAAAGGCGGCTCGCATGCTTCGAGCCATTTCAAGGGCCGCTTCTATATAATCTCGCGCGCGGACCAGATCGTTGCGCTTATGTTCCGCCCGCGCCAGGTTGTAGAAAACAGTGGCTTCCAGTTGCCGCCGCCCCGAAGCACGCGCTTTCTGCAAGGCTTCCTGAAGCGAAGGCAGAGCTTTGCCGACATCACCGAGATGATAATGAATCTCTCCGATATTATTGAGAGTCCGGGCCTCCCAGTAGATATCTCCTACGGCACGGCTCAACGGCAATGCCTGGTTGAACCAGTTCAACGATTCCTGCAATTCACCTTTGAAATAATGAACCCAGCCGATTCTATTGAGCGTGTCGATCCTTCCGGCACGGTCGCCCGTGATTTCTTTAAGCGAAGCAGCGCGGGTGAGATACGAGAGCGATTCATGAGTTTCGCCCAGGTTATGGTGAGCAAGGCCAAGACCGTCCAGGGCTTCGGCTTCCATTCGGAGGTTGCCCATAGACTGGCTCAAAGAGAGCGCGCGTTTGAAATACTCAAGCGCCCTGCTCGCATCATCCAGGTCGCAGTATACAGAGCCTATCATGTCAGCGCAGGCGGCTTCTCTCTTGTGATCGCCGATGGCCCGGCCGAGCAGCATTGCCTCATTGTAAAAATCAAGCGCCTTCCGCATTTCTCCCAGCGTGTAATAAACCCATCCTATATTGCTCAGACAGGAAGCCTCTCCTCTTCTATCGCCTGTGGCGCGGCTCAGTCGCAGAGCCTGATTGTAGTGATCCAATGTTTTTTGAATCTCGCCAAGATCGTGATAAAGCGAGCCAATACGTTTGAGAGAGATTATTTCCCATATACGGTCGCCCGCATCCCGCCTCGCATCGAGAGCGCGTTTGAAGAAATCCATCGCCTCTTGAGCTTTGCCCAGACCGACATGTGCCGAACCGAGAGCGCCCAGTATGCTCGCTTCTCTGCTGCGGTCTCCGGCGGTTTTTGCAAGAGGCAACGCGCGGCTTTGAAACAGCAGGGCCGTTTGCGCTTCGCCGAGCCAGTAATAGCAGCGCCCTATGTAATGGAGCGCGTCGGCCTCCTTGAGCCGGTCCCCGACGCTCTGATAGAGCGAGAGCGACTCTTCATATCGCGCTATGGTTTTTCGCAATGATTCCGCCGTGCGCGAGGCTTCCAATCGCTCGGCTTCTGAGAAAGCCCTCTGAGCGGCCAGGCGGATTTCATCCCTTTCGTTTGCCGCTCTTATCTCTTCGATTCGGATCTCGTAGAGTCCGGCGGGCGCGGTCTCTTCGACTGAACGGATTCCAACGAGGTAATCTCCCGCCTCTTTCGCCACTGCAAAAACAGTCTCTGTTCCCCGTGTGCCGTTGGGGCTGTCGAGTTCTGCGATAAGGCGCTCATCGGGCGAATAAACGGCCACAGCCACGTCGACGCCTTTCTGCTCGACTGCCAGGTGAAGAAACTGCCCGGCTCCGAGTTTTATCAGGTGATAATCCGACTGCTCGCCCGCAAGCTCTTTTTCTATAGAGTTGCCTGGTTCCAGGCGGAAGGCTCTTTCCCTGCATAGCGCCAGTCTATTCGATTCGGCATTTTGAAAGCGCGACACGGCAGGCGCGGAGGACTTCGACAATAATGAAGAAATGAGGACTAACGCGGTAATAGTGACACGGGCGGCGCACAACGCTCGCTGCGCTTCACCTGCTGAGTTTTTCACCATATCCCACAACCTCCGCTGTGTCGAAAGGCCGTCTCAGTAACACATTGCGGAAATCCATCGGCGAAGTGTTTATAAAATTGCTTCTGCCACCCCCTATCCAGGCAGACAACCCTGATGTGGCAGCCATTATGTAAACACAGACTGGCTTTGTAACTCAAGACGTGTACGCATTTTCTCACATCTTCACATCTTCGACAGCAGGGCGCAGAGAGGTATTCGGCCTGAACAGGGACAACACCAGAGTCCTGCGAAGCTCGATCTATATCATAAAAATCGTTCTTCGTTCTCACATACCAGGTCCGTGATGAAATGTTTTTGCGATTCTGTCCTATACATTCGAAGCCGCTTTGCGAAAGCAGGCTGGAGCCAGATATGAATGCGCAAACCCGGTTGCGGCTCAATATTGCGGAGTGAAACGAATGGATCCTCGAATCAGGTTTGCAATGGAATTCATGAAAGAAAATCTCGACAAACAACTGACGCTTGCGGACCTGGCGGAGAAAGTGAATTTATCACCTTCTCGCTTCTCGCACCTATTCAAACTGGAAACAGGCGACTCTCCCGCCCGTCATCTCAAAAAACTAAAAATCGAGAAAGCTGGCGAGTTGCTTGAGACGACTTTTCTCAGCATCAACGAAGTCATGAAGCAGGTCGGGCTGTGCGACAAGAGCCATTTTCTGCGTGACTTCAAGAAGACTTATGGCGTGGCTCCCAGCATACACAGATCACGGTGTTTTAACAGGGACGATCACACGCGGCAGCCTTGCTATGCAGATTAGCAGTTTTGGCCTACAAATGGCAGATATGGCATCTTGATGACAAGGGTATTCTGAACGATACTGAAAGGGGCTGCTTCAAAATCTGCAAATTGCGAGACCGAAGTCTGGTTGAATAATTTACAACAAGGAAGGTACTCGAATGAAAACTGGTGGATTTGTGAAGATGACGCTTGTAATGATTGTGTTACTCATGGCTATTGGTATACAGATGGTTCCGAACCTGATGAGTTTAACAGGTGAAAATAAGAATCCCGGCACATCTGAAGCCAAAGTATCACGAGCCGAAACCAAACCACTTGACGATACAGTAAAAATTTTAAGCAAAAATAGATGTTGGAAATATGAGCCCGATTCCATAAGCATCAAGGGCAAAAAGTTTAGCTCTTATGGGTTTATGCCAACAAGGTGTGGGAGCAAAGCTTCGGTGACATTCGATGTGGAAGGGTGGGATAGGTTTACAGGGTACGTGGGAATTGTCAACAATGATGAGAGGTCTAACACCCTTACCGTCGAAGTAGATGGAAGACCAATAAAAGAGGTCCAAGTGAAGTATGATAGAGTCGCAGAACTATTGGACATTCCTCTGAAGGGGCATCAAACCCTCACCTTCAAAAAAGGTGGCCGATACCCTTTAATATATTTTGGCGAACCGGTCTTACACAGGCGATGAATCGCTTTTGTTGAAAATCCTGTCAAGAGAATCAGGCGAACGTTTCAATAAGCGCCTAACCAGACTTAGCGGAAAAGGGCGGGCTACGAGTTTTTTAATAATGGGTTAGGATTAACTGACTGGTTTTTTGAAGAAAAAGCCAATTCTCTAACATAGTGGGAAGGAGCGAGAAATTCATGGGTGAAACACCGTTTCAGAAAGACGTAGAGGTAGAAAACCGTCGTAGGCAAATTAATAAACAAGGTCAACAAACAGGTTGCGTTGTATTATTTTTATTTTCGGCAACTGCTGTTTTCTTGTACTTCCTATTAAATGGCTCTCCATAGAGTTTTTTCAAACGCTGCGTTAGGTACGTGAACGAACGAGAGAACCAAGCCTCTCGGCAGACCACCTGATTATCACTGGCAGCGCGTGCGGCTTCTTTCAGGAAAGCTTGGCTTTTGTGTCGGACTTTTGCAACACACGCATTCGGATTCTTTGATGAATGTTGAACGGCATTGATTTGATGGCTTGGCGAAATACGCCTGTGACAAACAAGGAACTTCATAAACGGCTGAAGTAGAAAGCTCAGGTAAAACGAGTATGAATAATAGAAGAAAACCTCACACGAACCTTGCGATGGGTTTAGCATTGGCAATCACGCTCAACGGCTTGATCTGGTATTTGCCCAATACAATCCATTCTGCAAATTCTTCGTCCGTCACCAGCGGCCGCATAACCATGCGGCCTGAGCATAGGGGCAACCCTCACATCAACCTGAGCGATGGCCGCGAAATGTTTGTTGAATACGTCGGAGACCATCAAGCTGTGAAAGCCCTTGAGCATAACCAGGCTCGTCCACTCGCTCTCGCTTCAGCCGACTTCGATGAAGATGGCGTTCCAGACCTTATAGGGAGCTATGGCGCGGGCGGCGGCGGCATCATTGCCTTGTATCACGGCAATGTAGATTCAATTTACCCCAACAGCCCGGAAGCAAAGCGCCGCAAGGCAGAGGGAACTTTCACCGACTGGCCGTTTCTCCCACAGGTCCGAGCCTTCAGTATCTCTCTGCCCGCTGACTTCATCGGGGCGGGAGACTTCGATGCGGACGGCCACCAGGATGTGGTGGCGGCGACGCGAGGAGGCAATCGGCTCGCCCTGATCAAAGGCACTGGTTGGGGAAGCTTCGACTCTGAAACATTCATAGACTTGCAGGGAAGCGTCACGGCGCTCACGGTCGGAGAGATCAATCGAGCCGACGGATTGGCCGATGTCATAGTCGGGATACAGGGTACGACCGGCCCTCATGCATTGGTATTCGAGTCTTCCAAAGGCGCTCTACGCGCCGAGCCTGAAATAATCGAAATGCCTCATGAAGTGACGGCTCTGGCGCTGGGTCAGTTGGGCGCTGATTATACTATGGACCTAGCTGTGGCGGCCGGAAAAGAACTCCTGCTCGTTTATGGCAGAGATCGCAAATTATCTCAATCCGGCAGGGCGGAGGCTTCGACGCCGCGAATCAGTACGCGCTCTTTCGATTTCTATTTGAACTCAGTTGCCATTGGCGACTTCCGGGCCAATAGCGCAGGCGATATTTCTGAAAATCCATCCGACTTCATGGCAGCGATGGGTGGCGAGATACTTCCGCCTGTTGTCGAACCCGATCTCACTGGAATAAGAAAAAACTCAAAGGCATCTGACGCTCGCAGGAGCGGGAATGAAACTCATAGCGTAGAAGCGGATCAAATAGCGATTCTGGCAAACGATGGGAGCATATATGTTTTAAGCGAAGAGAGTCTATCGAAGACAGAAGCGACTATTGCAGATGATTGGGCTATGGAAAGGCTGTCTTCGGGGCACGCGGGAAGAAAAGTATCCAGGAAAGTCGGCATGATTTCCGCGCGAGTATCGAGTCATCCGGCAGATGACCTGATTCTCATTGATCCGGCAAACGAGCGAATGAATATCGTTGTGGTCGATACCGGGTCGGGACAATCGCTTACCAGTTCTAATGATCGTAAGCCGATGGAGAGCGAATCCCTATCGCTCGCGGTCGATAGCGGGCCGGTTGCAGCGCTGCCGATGAGGTTGAACTCGGATGCCTTAAGCGATGTGGTAATAATGAGAAACGGACACAGCCAGATCAGCGTTACGCTGACACAGGCGCAAGCAACCTTCACCGTAACCAACACGAACGACAGCGGCCCCGGTTCGTTGAGACAGGCAATAATTGATGCTAATAGGAACCCTGGACTTGACACAATAATATTCTCAATTGGATCGGGACCGGTAACAATTACGATTGCTGCAAATACACCTAACCTCGTGACCAGTGACGCGGTGACGATTGATGGAACCACCCAACCTGGATTCTCAGGTACACCTATCATTGAACTAAATGGCACCAATAATTACCTCGTGATTGATGGTGGAAACAGCGTGGTAAGAGGATTGGTCAACAATCGTTTCAATGCCTTTACTTCGCTTTACATAAGTTCAAATGGAAATAATGTTATTGAAGGCAACTTTATTGGCACAAATGCAACTGGAACAAGTGATGTCGGTAATAGTACCTGGGGTGTCATAGCTTTAATCGGAGCAAATGGAAATATTATTGGCGGGACTACTGCCGCTGCACGAAATATAATTGCCGGTAATAGTGCAGGTGTCGGAATTTTTACGACCAATAATCTCATATCTGGCAATTATATAGGGACGGATATTACTGGCACTATATCTATTGCAAACGGTAGTGGTATTGTATTTGGTAACAGCGATGATCTATCTCCTGCCTCCAACAATATTATCGGTGGGGCCACGCCGTTAGCTGGAAATCTGATCGCAGGTAATGGAGCAGGAATCACCCTTACTGGTACTGAGGCATCAAATAATCAAATACAAGGGAATTTGATTGGCATCCAAGCAGATGGGGCAAGTCCGTTAGGCAATACCGCCGGAATTATAATCTCAAAAAACGCCAGCCATAACACAGTTGGCGGGGAAAACGGAGCAGGAAATGTAATAGCATTCAATAGCGGGGGCGGCGTTTTCGTTAGTTCAGGTGATGATAACAAAATAAGAGGCAATTCGATTTTCTCCAACGCAGGACTAGGTATTGATCTTGGAACAGTTGGAGTAACCGGTAATGATCCAGACGATGGAGATTTGGGAGCTAATGGACTTCAAAACTATCCTGAGCTATCTACAGTTACTCAAACAGAAGGTCTCAAGATCAGGGGAACACTTCGCAGTTCGCCGAATATACTGCGCGCGGGCGTCCCGGTCACGGCGAAGCCGGGAGGGAGCGATCCGGCCG
>JAKEHD010000474.1 GCA_022615215.1 Blastocatellia bacterium | reverse complement strand
AATCTCTGAAGAAAGAAAAAGGGCGGCGCACTCCACATAAGCGTTCCTCTCTGGAAAAATTTTCATTTTGCCCCGCGCGCAGTATAGCTGATAGAATCGTTTCTTTGCCGCTTCCCTCTCAGCTCCACTGGCAAGAGTCGATATCTTCGCTGCAACAGTAGTGGCCTCAAAATAGAGTGTTTGTTGCCGCTCTAAAAATGGCTTTCTTGCTTCTCTAAGAGCAGCTTCAATCTCTTTATCTTTTTGTTGCTGTTCGCGCAATAGGCTGGCCTCGCGCTTAACACGCTCTTCTTTCAGTGCATTGGTGTATTGAACCAGAGGCCAGATTATCCCGAAAATCAATGCCGCCAATCCAGCAACTTTGAAAACCAAATCCCATTTTTTTAGCTTGAGATCTGCTCTCTTCATCTCCATCTCTAAATGCTTGGCTTCATCTTCGGTCAGCGATGGTTCAGGTGAAGACATAATATATTCCTTCCTTTGATGATAATGCGGCTAACGTATCACTCATCCGGGCAATCCACGGTTCGGCTTCCAAAGACAGCAAACCCGGCTTTCTATTCCGAAGATTGTCCTCGTACTTATCAGATGTCAACTCCGCCCTACCCCTTCGGCGGAACGTATTCGAAGCTTGGGCCTGCGGTCATTCCTTCTTCGTTCACAGGTATCTTCATCAGTTCGATTGCCTGATACTTCACATCATACATTCTCACCACCGCGTTCAGGAGTTGCTTGGGTTCGCCGTTGAAGGCGCGGTGCAGGTCGTCTAGCAGTGACACGTAGATTCGATTGAAGTCGTAAATCTTTTTCCGAAGCTCGGTGCCTTTAGGGTAGTCTTTCATCTTGGGATTGGGTCTCATGTCATAAACCCCATCCCAGTTTACCGGCAGGCGTTTTCCTGTAGGGCCGGATTTAGGAGTGTCGCGTTTCGTGTAGTAACGCTCTTCGTGAATCTCGTTGAAACGGAAGTAGTGCGCGTATTCGATTTTTTCGCCGAAAAGTTTGTGATCGCCATCGAAGATCGTATGATAGACGCCTTCGCCCTGGCCTACGATTTCGCTCAACGCCTTTAGCGCCGAATCCAGATCATGCACGGGTATGACGCCGCCGCCGCCGCCATAATAATACTCCGTCGTTATCTGCCGGGCGCGGTCCCCTGTAAAAATATTCTTCTCTTCAGATAATCGAATGAGTCCGTCCTCAATGGCTTCATAGAATTGACCTATCGTGTGATAGCGGTTCGCTTCGGGCGGCGCTTTAGGTTTTGCGGGCAGTTCGATTCTCAGGAAAGTATCGATGGTCGGCTTCGAAAATTTCTGAAGCCCTACCTCGAACGATTTGTCGCTGTGCGGTAAAAAGGTCGGGTACTCAGGTATGAAGCGCGGATGATTTATGCTGGGCTGCCCGCCTATGGCGTTCAGCACGTTCGAGGCCAGTATCATGTGAAGCATCTCTTCTACGACCACGCTCTGAATGATCTCGGATGATGGGAGGTTATCGCCCTCCTCGATCGAATAGAGCGCGCAGAGGTAAGGCGGAATCGTGCTGTGCTCAAGTTCTATGGCTGTCTGAAGATGCCGCCTCAGAGAGGGCAGGGTTTTGATTCGCGCCGCTTCGGGAATACGCGGCCTTCCCTCGCGGACCAGTCGATGACGGTTGGCGATAATCAGAGGCTTGATGATGGTCATAGTTCACCCGGTTTCAAAAGCGTTTCACTGTAATTCTCGAATGATGTTTTCAGCAGCCCAGAATGACAGAGCCGCCATCGTCAGCGTAGGGTTGGAAGTCCCTATCGTAGGCATGTTGCCGCATCCCACCAAAAACAGATTCTCGTGGTCCCAGGTCCGCTGCTCGCGGCTCACTACTGAATCGCTTCTCGCAAATCCCATGCGGTGAGTCCCCACGAGGTGGCCCGCGCCCCAGAAGGTGTAGCCTACGCCGTCGTAAATCAAATAGTCAGCGTCGGTCGGGTTGTACTCGGAGTAATCCTCGATTCCGACCCTTGCGAAGATTTGATCTGAAATATTCTTCGCCGCAGCCATCGCCGCGCGCGTGTAATCCGAAACATTGTATTGAATGACCGGGCGGAAGTTGCCGAGTTGGTCCATATATCGAGGGTCGAGCATCACGCGGTTCTCAGGCTGCGGCAGTTGTTCGCACTCGAAGTGCAATAGCAATTGCCTGGCTACGGTATCGTTCAGGTGACGCCTCAATTGCTTGCCGAAGAGGTTCATACGATTGACCGCCGCCGATAAATCACTGTAAGGCGCGTTCGCGGGCCAGCCGAATCCCCAATTGTCAATCGGCATGATGAAAGCGGCGTGACGCTCGCGGAATTCTCCATCACGAAAGACCGGAATGTTCGACGTGGAACCAGGCCCTCTGTACGGATAGACACGCTCAGGCATCAGGCCCCAGGTCAGGAAAACCATGTGGTCCATCAGGTTGCGGCCTACCTGATTGCTTGAATTGGCGACCCCCGATGCGAGCAGAATCTTTGCGTTCTCCACCGAATGCGCGGCGAGGACGAAGATAGTCCCGCGCGCGGTTTCAGTCGTGTACTCAGGCGAATCAGGGTCTTGATATTTTTTGTAGGTTATAGCGGTAACGCGGCCCGTCGTCGGATCGATCTCGACCTTCGAGGCTACAGCCTGCGTGACTATATCGAGCCGGTCTCGCCTCGCATTCTTGAGGGTCTTGAGCGCGTTGTATTTCGCCTGCACGGGACATATCGGCACACAGTTGGCGTTGCCTTCGCAGCGTTGCCCTGTATAGGGATCCCATATAGCGCCGACCGGGTTGTAATGCGCATCGTCGGAATGTTTCATCACAAGCCTCTGCGTTGCTTTGTCCCACACGGGGCCTACGAGGTTGTAGCGATCATTGGGAATCGAGTTACGGCCCTGCGGCGTGCTTATGACATACAATTCATACTCGTCCCCTTTGACCCCGACCTTCATGCCGCGCACGCCCTTGATGAATTTCTGATCGAGGTAGCTCTGCGGAATCTTTCGCATGGGGTAGACGTAGCCTTTGCCGAAAAAGTCCTTGCCCGTGTTCGGATAAATCTGATCTTCGACATCGGCCGAGACTCCTATCTCGCGCTCGGCCATTTCGTAGTAGGGTTTCAGTTCTTCATAGCTGATGGGCCAGTCGACTCCCTGCCCGTAGACCGTCTTGAGCCTGAAATCGTTCGGCAACATGCGCAGACAGGTGCCGAGCCAGTGAAGCGTCGTCCCGCCCGGCGTGCGCGCGTAATCGCTGCCAAAGGGCAGAGGCCCTTTCTGCACGAAGTAGCCTGTGGTGTCGGGCGTGGTCCCTTGAATCGGACTCAAATCGAGGACGTTCGGCGAGGGCGCATCCTGAAGGTTCGGGTAAGGCGCATTCGGCACCTTTGCGAGCGCGTTGTAGAACGTGTCCATATAGGATTGGTAATTCTCATAAGCCTTCGCCTCCGCGAAAGCCAGGCCCGCCTGCAAACCGGCTTCGAGAAGCAAGACACGGTAGCCGGCCTGCGTCAGGGTTTTGGCCACGATAGCGCCTGCAACGCCTGCGCCGACGATGACGGCATCGTATATTTTTTCTGCCATGATTTTTCCTCGATCAAAAATGAAGCGCGCATAAAACGTGGCGCAGACTTTTGTATTTGTTAGCGTGATCGGATTTTGAATTTCGTCCCGTAGGAACGTCCGAATGAGTTTTCAATCGTCCCTACGGGACGAGGCCGACCTCTGCTTTCGATTCCCGGCAATAAATCGCTGGGCTATTTTCAATTGCCCCTGACGGGGCAGAGAGGACAAAAATTACCTCAATGTTTATCGCCCGAAGGCCGATAGCTCCACGAAGCGAATCCCGGCTGTTTTGCTGCGGGCGGATGCGCCTCGATCACTTCCCATACCAATCCCTGTTGATATGCTTCAGATGAGATGATCCTCGTCGTATCATCAGGACTCGTGCCGTAAAGATCGCGCCAGCTTTGCGGCAGTTCGTTCCAGATGCCTGTGTACCACATCTGAATGATGTTTCTCGCAATGGGACCGAACTTCGCGCTGGCCAGAATCTCGCGGCGAATCGCCGTCTCAAACTTTCTTCCATCTTTACCAGAACGCTCTATTATCTGAGCAGTCGTCTCCCATAGCTCACGGCTGGTGGCTTTGCCGACGACATTGACCACTTCATCGTAATAGATGTCGACCATCCCTGTGCCCAATAGGTCCACTCTCTCAAAGCCCGTCAGAATCGCCGAGAGGTCGAGAAATGGTTCAATCGAATATTGCTCTTTTTTCATGCCGTGTGCGCCTTTCAAACCCAGGAGTGTCGAATGAGTATGACTATTCAGCTACTCGCTCAAATGATCGTCGTGGTTTTCCCTACTACGGCGGCGGATTATATATTTATGCCGACGGGACTGTCAATCGGAACTCTGTCGGGCGAGGTGAAACCTCAATCGGCGGCCTTGCGCAGGCTTGCAGGTCACGAATCATTGATGGCGGGACCGCCTTTATCAATCAGCAAGCGCCCTTTGCGCGAGCGCGCAGATAAATAAAAAGGCGAGCGGCGAAAGCATCCGCATTTTTTTCTTTCGCCTTTTGCCTTTTTGCTTTATGCGTCCTATCTCGATTCGATCTTAGTTGCGATGCCGTATATGCAATTATGACCAACCCAGCCGTTGGTTCCGCCCCTGTTATTGCCGATCAGGAATCTGCCGTTGTCGATGGCCTTGATGAGATGCAGATAGTCCCTTCCTCTGACGCGAACCAGAACTATGTCGCCAATCGACAGTTTATCAGGTTGGCACGGCTCCAGAGTTACAAGGTCTCCATCATCGACCTTGCCTTTCATAGAATGACCGCGCGGACGCACATGAGCGGTCTGCCCGTTTCGCAATGATTCTATGGCATACTTTGCCCAACTCATAAGTCCTGCTCGCCCTCACATCCGTTCTTGTGAATCACACCTCTATTGAGACGTTATCAACTTCATTTTTTCCGCTTGCTCGCTTTGCGTATATACTCGGCGGCATCGGGGGTCTTGCAACTGGTTTCGCCGTGATCGACTTCCACCTTGCCTATTTTTTTGGCCACAGACAAAGCCTCTTTCTTCAGCTTGTTGTTGCGCATTCCTATGGCTATGAGGGCTGAGTTCATGGCGTCTTTGACACGGTTCTTCCCCTTGTGAATGTCCCGCTCGATGACCTCAAGATGGCTTTCAAAAAATTCGTCGGGCAGTTCCGCGTCCTTCATGGCTAGATAGGCCAGAAGCTGCCAGCCTATGCGACCGGTCCATTCTTTCTTCGAACCGATCCATTGCTCCATCTTTTTACGCACGAAAGGCGTCCTCATGACGAAACCGGAAAATGCATCCGTCAGCACGTAATTGCTCAAATCCTTCGCCCAGGCGTTGAGCAAGCGGTCGCTTGCCCTCGAAGAGTCCGCGATCATAGTGGCCAGAACGCGGGCATCTTGATTGCCCGTCGCCCATAGCTTTTCTGCCAGATCGTGATCGATCTTGATGGCTTTCTTCAGCTTTCCCAGGTTTGAGTAGCTGACCCCGTAGAGGTCGCCCGCGACGCCGTGACGTCTGTAAATTTTTCGGTTCTGCTCCGTCCCATAAGCTTTGAGTTGTTCGATCACTTCGCTATCGGTCATCTCAGCTATATCTCCTCGGTTGAAATCCTGTCAAACGCGAGGTCGGGATTCGGCCTCGCAGTCAGTTATGCTAACAGAAAAGGGGGCTTTTGTGGGAGCGAGCAGAGAAGATTATAAGTCTGTATGAGCAAGCTTTTCGCCCCTTTATGTGGAAATCTCTCATCGCATAGACGCATAAGGAAATCCAGAGCTACTATATACGATCACAAACTACCGGGCCGTAAGGCAGGAGCTTGAATGGGAAAGAAACCAGAGCGGTTTTATCGTCAATCGGCAGTCATACCATACCGCAAAGCCGGAAACAAAATAGAGATAATGCTGATAACCTCCATACGCAAAGGGAGGTGGGTCATCCCCAAAGGAATAATCGAGCCGGGATTGAGCGCCGCAGAGTCAGCACGTAAAGAGGCGCTCGAAGAAGCCGGCATCATCGGAGACGTGTCGTCAGCGCCCATCGGCAAATACAGCTACGCCAAATGGGGAGGCAAATGCAAGGTCAAGGTGTTTCCGATGAAAGTCAATGCCGTCTTCGACAGGTGGCCCGAAGAGCACGTGCGAAAGCGGCTATGGATGACGGTCAAGGCCGCCGCCGATGCAGTGAGGGAGCCTGAATTGCGAAAGCTGATCCTCGCCCTTCCTGACGTGATAGCGGAAACGCGCCGGTGATATGATTGCTTGCGGCCGCTTTATTCACTGCCGACAGTTATCGCTTCAGCCTCTTGAGGCGACTCTGAATCGTCGCTCTTATCTTCCGAGTATCTGGCAAAGAGTTCGTTCAGTATCTCTTCGCCGCAAATCTGTCCGTCGCTGATGAATCGCTCCACCTCTACCAATCCATCATCGAGGAATTCGATTTCCCATCGCTCACCGGGCACAGCGGCCATTACCATGATCGCTTCATCCCGATTATGAGCCAGAGAATAACTTATTCCTCTTCGCTCCAGATCGCTCAAAAACGTAATGAGTTTATCGAATACGTCGTTATTCATCTGTTTCCAAACCTTATGAAAGCGTGCTAACTTTGCGCGCCCCTGTCATTACTTCCGGCAAATCGCTCAAGACAATCGCGGCAGAGACAGCGCCTATAACGCGAGCGAAGATCCTCTCTCACCGAATCCGGCAGTTTGACTTTAAGGCACCAGCACCCGACAAGCGACGCCCCGCAGGTGAACGGTCCCTCGCAGGCTTCGCACGTGGACGGCTCGCGCCATCGGGGAGAGATATAACCCATCACTCTTCGTAGATTCATTCGCGCTCTTTTCGATCATCGAGCGGCGCTTCTTTACCGCTCGGAGTTCGGCTATATTTGTCAAAACCTATGTAACGACTTGTGCTATTTGAACCTTGTATATGAGCGAGGAAGCCGAGGAAAGGGCGTGCGAGAGTACCGGCTTCAGCCGGAATGCGAGGGCGACGGATTGCTT
>JAKEHD010000066.1 GCA_022615215.1 Blastocatellia bacterium | reverse complement strand
CTCTGGAAAAATTTTCATTTTGCCCCGCGCGCAGTATAGAGCGTGCCCGTGTAGGCGTTGCGCCGGTTGATGATGAAGCTGACGGTTCGCTTGAAATCTTCGATTATTTCGCGGTCGGTCCAGAACGCTTCGGCGGGCTTGTTGCGATATGAGGCGTACTCTGCGATTCCGCCCCACCATTTCCAGTTATCGACGAGGGGAATGATAAGGCGCACGCCTGTGCGGTTGGCGACCTGAAGGACTTTATCGAGCGCGCGAAAGGCCGCTTCGTTGAACTCGCCCGGCTCGCGGACGTGACATGGAATCGGGTTTTCGCCTGTAGAAGGCCTCTGGCCTTCCACTTTTCTGCAAATCGAAATCACATAAGTCCGCGCGACCCGGCCGCCCAGTTGTCGGACGCTCGATAAGGCGTCGGTGATTTCGAATTCATCTGGGAAGCGCCATTCATTGGTCGCCTCGAACCGCATGTTATCTTCGACAAGGTGGAGGTTCGGAATGTTGAAAGAGATGAAGCGGTACTCCTTATCGCCTTCCATAAGCCTGTCGCCGGAACGTGTGATGAAATGATTCATATCGTTCTGCGCGAGGGCGGCGGAAGACATGACCATCAGGGCCAAGACTGCAATAACCAATCGCATCGCATGCTTCATAAGGTCGGTCATCGAAATTTTTCAATCGGCGGTGTGCGGCTGCTGTATGAGAGCGGCGTCGACCGTGCTCATAGCTCTTTCCTCGGAGTTCAGGGGGTCGTACCAGAACTTCTTGAGGAAGATCGTTGTAGCGGCCAGAACGGCCAGCGAAATCAGCGTGCCCATCAGATCGCGGAAGATGACATAGAGCGGAATCTGACTAACGTGAGTTGCCAGACGATGCCGACGCCGCAGTTGGTCAGGTCGCGGGCGGCATCTGTGTTCGGCTGAATGGACGGGTCTTCTTTGACGAGCATCGCGTGAACCGGTTTCCAGAATCCCCATGGCCGCACGTTTCGGTAAAAACTCTTGAGCGTCTCTTCTTCAACGGGGTCGGTCACGAGACTGCTTACAATGCTTGCAATCCCTGAAAGCAGCAGGATGAACGGGAATGCATAAAGCGGATGCAGGCCGGGCGCTACGACAGGCGCGAGTATCGCTGAGACTATCCCTGTGAGCATGCCCCAGAAATAACCGTAACCGTTCAGCCGCCACCAGTACCACTTCAACACGTTGGCCGCCGTGTAACCGCCGAAAAGCCCTGAGACTATCCATTGCGTGATTTGATTTATCGAAGTCAGGAAGTACCCTACGCTCATGCCCGCTGCGAGAATCAGCACCGACGCGATGTAGCTCGCCCGAATCAATGTCCGATTTTCAGCTTCGGGTTTGACGTAACGCTTATACAGATCGTTTACGAGATAGGCCGCGCCCGCGTTGACCGTCGCGCTGAAGGTAGACATAAAGGCCGACAAGAGTCCTGCGAGCAATATGCCTGTGAGTCCCGCCGGTAGAAAGTTGTTGATGACGTAAGGCAGAACGAGTTCGAAGTCGATTTTGTCGCCCATTTGGCGAAACTCCGGCGTCATAAAGGCGAGTCCGAGCAGGGTGATTCCTCCGATCATGATCCAGCGCGGGACCAGGCATATAGAAACTATCGCGCTCATGAGGCTCGCTTCTTTCGGATTTTTTGCCGCGAGTATTCGCTGCATATCGTAATTCGGCGCAGCGCCCGCCATGCTGACGAGTATGCCTTTGAAGACCATAACCATGAAGAAGAAGCCGAACATAGTGGCCCATCCGTCCTCGGCTATACGGCCGCTCATGGCGGGCAGGAGCGTGCTCCAGTCGAGGTCGAGGTTCCATCCGAAGAATAACCCCTGCCAGCCCGCGGGCGTCACCTGATCGAGCGTCGAGATGCCGACTCTCTGCATGGCTACCCCTGCGATGAAGACGCTTGAAATCGCCATCAATACGAACTGTGCGAAGTCCGTCAGCACCACGCTCAACATCCCTCCGAGCACGACGTATATGGCCGTGATGCTCATCAGTATCACGGCATAAGTGTTGGGCGACATATCCCAGGGCAGAAAGGCTTTGCAGAATTTACCCATTCCCTGAAAGTCGTAACTGATGAAGGCGGTGACGCTGACGAGTGCAAACAGCACGACGACCGCGCGAGAGAGTTCACCGCCCCGGCCCGCGCCGAAACGTGTCGTTATCCATTCGGCTCCCGTGCGCACGTTCGAGCGGCGTATCCATTTCGAGAGATAGACGGCGTCAAATACCTGATTGAAGACGGGCCAGAGCCAGGGCAGAAAGACGGCCTTCAACCCGTAGGCGAAGAGAATATAGACCAGCCACATCGTGCCCGTGATGTCCCACATCGCCGAAGCATTCGAGACTCCAAGCAACCACCAGGGCATGCTCTTGCCGCCGAGAAAGTAGGAGTCCAGGTTCTTCGAGGCCCGCCGCGTGACGTATATGCCGACTCCGATCATCGCTGCGAAATAAATAACGAGCACGACGATATCCAAAGCACTGAGTCGCATCAGGTCTATCCTTTCATCGGAAACCCTCCCTCACGGTCGGGCTACTGAAGTTCCGGCAGGGGGACTCTGCCAGTCTGGCAAACAAAGCGAAACGCGCGCGTAACTCGCCGGGAGCATAAGCCGTCCGGTCTCTGAAATTATCGAAATAGTTATTTGGTCAACGGGACTTCTGCACCCGATCACCTGTTACAGATTGTGAAGCAAGTCAGGCCGCATGCTACACAGAGTTTCTTCGGAGAGCAAGCTCCGCCGTAGAGGGACTCGGAAAGGCAAAAGGCAAAAAGCAAAAGTAAAAAGTGAAGCGGAACTTTTGCCTTTTTACTTTTTACTTTTGCCTTCGCGCTGCCCGCTCGGATCGATCTCTATATAATCGACGCAGGCCGCTTCTTCGCCATTCGCAACCGCGACTATCAGTATCTCATCGCCCGGACGCAACGCAAGACCCCTGACCCGGCGTCGCGTCGATGAATGTGAATCGGGTTTCGTCGTGGGCAGGCTATCGTTTGCGATCCACTGATCGACGAGTTGACCCGCGACAAATAGCTTGAAGGTCGAGCGTCCGTCGTTTTCATCGAAATACTGAATTCCAATGTCGAACCATCCCGCCTTGCCCGCGTAACGAAGGCTCGCCCGGCAAGGGCGGTCCTGACTTACACACTTGATAGCCTTCGCGCCCGATGCCGCTTCCCAGGGTGTGATCTCTTCCGGTTGATAGCCATCGAGCGTCATACTTTCGGCCTCGATGCGATTGGGAAAATTTCCGGCCCTGCCGCGTTCATCGGCGATGCCTGACTTGCGCAGAAACCAATTACATATAGAGTCGCGCCACACGCGCGCGTGCCCTGCCTGATACTCAAGGTGGTCGAGGACTTCCGAGTAGCGCAGTTCGTCGATGCGGCCCTTGATGGATTTCCACTGCGCGACCAGCCCCGCAGCCTCTTCCGCGCCCTCGTAGTGCGAATCGTATATGTGCTGTATGACGGTCTTGCCTGAGCGCAGACGGTGTGTGTAAGGCACGTGCTGCATGAAGAGCAGCACTTCATCGGGGCAGGTCTCAAGCGACTCGTACATCTTCGCAACAAGGGGGCGATACTGACTTATGAAACCTGTGCCCGTTGCTACCGTCCGATTCATCCCCACGCCTTTATCGTTCGCGCGGTGCCACTGTCCCCAGCCATTATATTCCGACGATTCAGGGGCCGGGCCGTAGTGAATGTGAATTATATCGGTCAGGGTGCCCGCGCCAAGCGGCCCTGTGTACTTCTCATAAATCGGCCACGATTTCAGGAGCATATCGCTTATCGTCTTTACGACCTGCGGATCATTATTGAAAGTCAGGCGCGTCCACTCCTCGGCGATCTGTTCGCTCGCAAGATCGGGATTCCAGGCCAGCCGCCCGAAGCCGTAGAGGTTTGCCATTGCGAGATGATGGCCGAGCCAGTTGCGATCAAGCCCCACGTTCGATACTCCGACAAGTCCCCCTGCGGGCCGACCGAATGTTTTGCCCGCGACTAGCTCTTTGACCGCAGTGCCCGCGCCTCGCGCATGCATATCGAAGTCGAGCGCCTCTTTCCACATCGGTATCAAAAAGCAGAGCTGGCGCTGCTGGCCCATGTACTCCTGAGTGATCTGAAGTTCGACAACCTGATTGGTCTTCTCCAGAGCGCCGAAGAGCGGCGAGGCGGGTTCGCGCACCTGAAAATCAATCGGACCATGCTTTATCTGAATGATCACATTGTCGTCGAATAGCCCGTCGAGACTCTTGAAATTATTGTAAGCGGCGGCGGCGCGGTCGTTCTTCAGGTTGCGCCAGTCCATCTTGTGATCGTAGACGAAGCCGCGATAGAAGATCAGCCCGCCGTGCGGTTTGAGCGCGCGGGCTATCACATTGGCCGCGTCCGCGTGCGTGCGTCCGTAAGCCGAGGGGCCGAGCCTTCCTTCCGAGTCGGCCTTCAAAACGAAGCCTCCGAGATCAGGGACCGCCCGATAGATTCCATCGACCGTCTTTTTCCAGAAACCGGCCACACGCGAATCTAGCGGATCGAACGTGTCGAAGCCGCCTATCCTCTGAGGGCTGCTGAAATCAATCGAGACGAAGAGCCGCACGCCCCACGGGCGGAACACTTCCGCCACGCGAACGAGATGAGGCAGAAACTCTGCTGTAATGACGCGCGGATTGGCGTTGACGTTGTTGATCGAACAGCCGTTGATTCCGACCGAAGCCATGAAGCGAGCGTAATCGCGAACGCGGCTCAGGTCTTCGACGACATCGTTCTTATCGAAAAAGATCGACCTTCCGGCATACCCTCGCTCGATAGTGCCGTCGAGGTTGTCCCAGTGATTGAGCAACCTGACGGGCGCGTAAGGATTCTGCCATTCGTTTAGTTCCGCGACCGACTCGCCGAGGCCGATCTTTCTGAGGAGTGCGAAAGCGCCATAGAGCACACCGCGATCATTCGAGCCTGTCACGATGAGGTGAGAACGACCCCCGACCTTGACGGTTCTCAGCAGGTAGCCGTCTTCTTTTAGATCAGGCGCATCGCGCAGCGCGGGGACGACTTTTCTTATGGCATCCGTCGTGCCGAGCAGTACGCTATTCTCTGCGGGCAACTGAGCTTCAATCCGCAGCGTTCTGCCGAGCATGCCGCGCACGCCTCTTATGATCTCTTCCTGAGCGGCTTTGATTACGACCGAGTCGGAGAGCGCGACGACCGTGGCAGGCAACCCGTCGTAGCGTTGACGAACTGCCTCGTCTTCGATAGCGGCATAACGCAACCATGCGCTATAGCCGGTCTCGCCTTCGCGCGCCGTCGCTGTTACAGGCAGGGACATGCATATCAGAATGTAAATCCCTAATCGGCGAATGGACGGGTTGAACAGGATGGTTTTTATCATGGTGCGTGTCCTCGCAATGAACGGTGAGTGTTCAGACAAGCAAAAAAAAACTCACCACGGAGACACAGAGAACACAGAGAATCTTCTCATTTTCTCTGTGCCTCCGTGTCTCTGTGGTGAAAAATCTCATCCCTTTCTGAACACTTACAATGAACGATCTTACTTTATTGCCGCGCCACAGCATGATATAGATAGCGCGGTTGAACCGAACCGGGCAGGGAATCATTTCTTGTCGGGCCGCAGCTTTTGCCTGGGCTACTGACATTTCCACCTGCCTTTATCGGTTTCGTTATTATGCAGTCTCGAACCGTTATAGGAAAGTCATAGAGGAGAGATTTTATGCCTTTGCGAAAAACAACCTTGCTACTTCTGTTGGTCATCGCCTTCGCTGTTTTGCCCGCGCAGGCAACAGCAGGTCAGAAACCGAACTTCGCTCTCAAGGACGGCGAGCGCGTAGTCTTCTACGGCGACAGCATTACCGAACAGCGATTGTACACCACTTATGTCGAGCACTACGTGCTGACGCGCTACCCTGAAAGGCGCGTGAAGTTCATCAACACGGGATGGGGCGGCGACAAGGTGACAGGCAATGAATGCGTCCCCTGCGCAGGCGTCGGCGGTCTTGCTCGAATAGAGCGCGATGTGATCGCTTACCGGCCTACGGTGGTCACGCTTCTTTTCGGAATGAACGACGGCAGGTACAGGACGTTCGACCCCGCCACGTTGAAGGCCTACGAAGACGGGCTTTCGGCCATCATACGCGAAATCAAAACCAAGACCCGCGCACGAATCTACGTGATGACGCCGACGGCTTATGACGGCGCGCACTCTCCGCCCTGGTCGCAGAACGATCTATACAACGATGTGCTCGACCGCTACAGCGAAGCCGCCAAACAGATAGCCGCCCGCGAAGGGCTGACGGTGATCGATCTGCACTCGGTCACAGCAGAAGCCCTGCGACGGGCGAAGCAGAAAAAATCCGATTACACCTTTCTGCCTGACGGGGTGCATCCGGTCGAAGACGGGCAATTGATAATGGCCGCCGAGATACTCCGCGCATGGGGCGCAGGTGGAACCGAGATAAACGAGCGCGCGAGCAACGGACAGAATGGCAGCGCAAGGCTCAATATCAGCGCGCCGCTTCCCTGGCCTTCGCCTCTGCCCTCTGATACAATCCGCGAGGTCAGGCCGGAAGTGGTCGATCCGGGAAAAATCACATTGAAACTCGCGGGACTTTCTTCGGGCGATTACAGCGTCAGCGTGGATGGCGCAATCGCAGGCGAGTATACAGCCGAGCAACTCGGCGCGGGCATAGCCATAGGTTCCGAGAAGGCGAGCGATGCGTCTCGATCAGTAGCGGCTCTGATTCGCAGGCGCGCTGATCTCTTTTTCATGCGCTGGCGTCAGATTCAGGTTCCGCTCGAAAAAGATTATCCAAGCACGGCCCGCGCAATATCATCTATTGATGCCGTCATAGAAGATATGACCGCTCGCGCTCGCGCACTTTCAAAGCCGCGCAGCTATGAAGTGGTCGTCACGCGAGTCCGGTAAATCAGGTGGAGGTCCGAATGGAGGTAATCAGACAATCGAAAGTTTATGATGTCGTGATCATAGGTTCAGGCGCTTCGGGCGGGATGGCCGCCTGGAACCTGACCCGCCAGGGCGTGAATGTGCTTATGCTCGACGCGGGCAAGAGGTTCGACCGCAGCACCTTCTGGACGCACGTCTTACCTTATGAAGCGCGCGAGCGTTGGCAGAAAGGCGAACGCCCGCCGCAGTTCTTCCTCGACACGAAAGAGCAGCCTTACATCACGCCGCCGGATAATCCTTTCCTTCTGATTCGCGTATGGGGCATAGGCGGAAAGACCAACGTGTGGGGGAGAGTGAGCCTGCGTTATGCGGACCTCGACTTCAAGGCCGCAGAGCGCGACGGCTGGGAGATACCCTGGCCCATCGGTTATAAAGATATCGCGCCTTACTACGACAGGGTCGATCAATTGATAGGCGTATGCGGAGGCGACGACGATTCCGACTCGCTGCCGGGGAGCCGTTATCACATGCCGCCGCCCAAACTCCGTTGCGGCGAAGTGCTGCTCAAAAACGCGGCCGGGCGATTGAATATCCCCGTCGTCAACACTCGCCGCGCGGTGCTGACGCGCAATCACAAAGGATTTCCTAAATGCCATTTCTGCGGAAGGTGCGGCGACGGGTGCGACACGTCGTCGTTCTTCAACGCGGGCGATTATCTGGTCACGCCCGCGCTCAAGACGGGCAAGCTCGAAGTGCGAACCAACGCCGTAGTCGCGCGCGTGCTCGCCGATAAAGAAGGCCGCGCGAGCGGAGTTCAATACTTCGACCGCGCGAGCGGCCAGGAGTATCAGGTCCGCGCGCGCGTGGTCGTCGTCGGCGCGTCCTGCATCGATTCGACCCGTATACTGCTCAATTCGAAATCCGACATTTATCCGAACGGTCTCGGCAACTCTTCTGAGGCGTTAGGCAAATACCTTTGCGAGCAGGTGAGGATACACGTGAAGGCTTTCCTGCCCGACCTCTATGGCAGGGAGACCACCAACGACGACGGCATAGGCGGCGCGCACATGTACCTGCCGCGATTCAACCATCGCGGACCCAAGCGCGATTACCTGCGCGGCTTCGGCATACAGTTCTGGGGGTCGGGCTGCCAGTTGCAGGCGAATCACTTTGGAAAGGGGCTGCCGGGATTCGGGGCCGAGTTGAAGAAAGACATACGCCGCCGTTACCCTTCCTGGGTCGAGGTTCATCCCTTCGGAGAGACGCTCCCGCGAGCCGATAACCGTGTCACGGTCGAAGGCACACCCGTAGACAAGTACGGCATACCGCTTCCCCGTATCGTCTACTCGACAGGCGACAACGAGAGAAAGATGGTCGAGGAGATGTACGACACCTGCGAGATGATATTGAAAGAAGCCAGGGCGGAAATCTTCGAACTCGAACGCGGAAAGACCGACTCGAACGGCTCGGCCATTCACGAGCACGGCACCTGCCGTATGGGGGATGACCCCAAGAGGTCGGTCCTTGACAAGTTCAATCGCATGCACGATGTCGAGAACGTCTTCGTGGTAGACGGCAGCGCATTCCCTTCGGCTTCGGAGAAGAACCCCACGCTGACGATACTCGCAATGGCATGGCGAGCAACGGATTATCTCGCGGATCAGATGAAGAAAGGAAACCTCTGAAGCTGTCCGCTTCCGGTTCTCGGCCTATCGGAGCTTTCAAACGGCAGGCGCGGCGCGGGTGAATTCGGCGCATTTCGGATCACGAGGTTGCTTCAATGCGTCAGCCGCCGACCCTTGTAAATCGGGAGGAACGCCCCGCTCGATCATAGAGTCGAAGTATAGGTCGACCTGATCGAATATCTCCGTGATGGTCTGAGAGCGAAATACGCGCTCGCGCAGCCTTGACCCGCCCGGCAGCCCGTGCGTGAAATAGCCGCACATCTGCTTGAGCTTGCCTGTGAGCGCGCGTTCGGGCATCTCGCCTGCGAGCAATTCGTGATAGCGATAGAGCACCCGGCGCTTTTCGGCAAGCTGCGGCTCGTGAGGCTCATCGCCGCGCATCAGTTCCGAGGTCTGACGGAATATCCAGGGGTTGGCTATAGCGCCGCGTCCGATCATCACAGCATCGACGCCCGTTTCGGAAAGCCGCGCGATGGCCTCGCGAGGTGTGGTCACATCGCCGCTGCCGATCACGGGAATCGAAACGGCGCGTTTGACCTCCGATATGACGTTCCAGTCGGCCCGTCCGCTGTAGCCCTGAACGCGAGTGCGTCCGTGAATGGCGACCATACATCCGCCGCAATCTTCGATCAGGCGCGCGACCTCTACGGCGTTTATGGTCGAATCATCCCAGCCCGTGCGAATCTTCATGGTGACGGGGATAGAAACCGCGCGGCGCACGCGGCGCAAAACCTTTTCCAGTTGCGGAAGGTCTTTCAGCAGAGACGACCCGCCGCCGCCGTTTACGACCTTTCGGGCCGGGCAGCCGCAATTTATATCGACTATGTCTGCGCCCGCTTCTTCTATGATCTCGGCTGCGGCGGCCATTCTGCCCGGGTCATGGCCGAATATCTGAATGGAGATAGGCCGCTCTTCGGGCAGGAACTTCATCATTCGATGGCTGCGAAGATTGCCGCGCGTGAGTCCCTCGACCGAAATGAATTCGGTGACTATAAGCCCGACGCCATCGAGTTCCTTGATGAGTCGTCGGAAAGACGAATCCGTGACACCAGCCATCGGCGCGAGTACGAGGTTCGGGCTTATCTCGACGTTGCCTATATGAAGCTTACCGGCTGAAATCATAAGCGAAGAGTTTAGCACAACCCCGGCCATAGATGAACGCCGGTCTCGCAACGTAACTGTTCAGAAAGGATAAGATTTTTCACCACAGAGGCACGGAGGCACCGCAGATAATGAGAGCATTCTCCGTGTTCTCCGTGTCTCCGTGGTGAGGTTTTTTCTTCTCTGAGCACTTACCTTGCAGTGCTCTGCGCTTGCGTTCGGCTTTCGCAGAGAACAAACAAACGGTTTTCTGCTCGATAGGTATGGACTGTCACTTTTTAGTTTCATCTCAGCGCGATTTGATGTAGAATGCTCACGGTCGCAAAAAGAGACACTTATACTGTATCGCCCGAATATCAGGCGGCCATGAGGAGTCAGGTTTCGATCAGCGCAGATAATGGGGATTAGAGATGCAAAGATCAGAATCGCATCCTGGCCCATAACATAAACAGCAGCACCGCTAACAGCGCGCTTGAGCCTAAGTCGAACTCATCAGCCCGGCCCCTGTCGGCCGAGGCAGTACCTTGATGCGAACGGGCTTTTGCTTTTTTCGAAGTCTTTCCGGGCGTTTCTGCGATGATCTCGTCCGGCTCGCAGATGCAACCGGGAGTCCCGCATTCGCACCAGTGTCCGCCGATTGTGTGGCCGGCGTAGGCGACCGACGCAAACGGGACTGCGCTTTTGCTGCCGTCTGAAATCGAAACCCAAACGGGGAGGAGCAGGATGCTCATAACTACCAGCACCAATCGTTTTCTCATAGGAGATTTCTCCCTTGGCGAATTTGTCCAACTTCATGAAAAAATGTGTTCCGGCGAATTTTACCAGCAATTCGCCTCAAAATTGATTGAATTCGCAGGCAGGGATCAATTCTTACACAATCTGGGCAGCAAATTCGTGAAGCTTGCCGAGCAGTCTCACGCCCTTCGGCGGATGAACGCACTCAATCAATTGAGTCAGGCATTGACGGATTTGCCATTGCCGCCGGGTTATGAGACCATCGGGCGATACTATCAGGCGCTTTGCATAAACAATTTCGGGCGAGGCGATCTGGACAAAGCCCAGACAATGCAAGAGTGTATGACCGCTGAAGCCCCGCTCCCCTATAGGGCGAGAGCAACCCTATCGCTGGCTGCGATCTACACAGATCGGGGAGACCTTCAAACCTCGTTGTCGCTTTACAGTGAGGCGGGGCATCTCGCTTCAACCAGCGGCCTTTATAATCCCTATGCGCTGGTTCATGCACAAAGGATGATCGCGGTCATAAACGGGATGGAAGGCGATCATCGCCGTGCTGTGAATATACTTGAAAATCTTTTTCCGCTCGCTCACTCGATCAGGACTATTCACCCGCACGTCTACTATGATTATTTGAACAGCCTCGCTGTGGAATACATGGGAGTAGGGCGTCTCGAAGAAGCCCGGAATGTTTCTCAGACAGTCACCCAATCGCCCTTCGCAATCGCCTATCCCGAATGGCGCGAGACGCGCGACGAAATAGCCGTCAAAGAAAAACGCGCTTCTCATTCTATAGTGAGCGTCCCCGCGCCATCCGCGCCGGAAGAGGAGATGCCTCTGTCCGTGGACGAGCCTGACAGTGAGCCTGATCTGTCCCGTCCCGTACCCGCCGGACGACCGGGAAATGTCTTGATCTTTCCGCAACGCGCTCACGCGACAGAGGAACCGTCCCCCAATCCATATAAATCTAAAATCACCCGGCGGGAGCTACAGGGGATGCCTGTGGCGGAAAAAAGGGCCTGGGCCGTGCAGGTGATCTTGCGGGAAGATACGCCCGTGACTCTATTGGACGAGTTTTTAGAGACGGCCGGACTCGTCATGACCGAAGAAGAAGAGGCACGGCCCAAAGTGATCGACCTTGAAACGCCCGGCCAGTTGGAACAGGTCGTCAGGCTTTGGGTCAACGGCGAAATAAATCCCGAAGATTTTGCTTCTGTGATTTCGGCTCTCAGGGATTGTGAAGACGACCTCCGGCGAATGAACATAATGGACGAGATGATAGGCTACGCTTTCAACGAAAGCTGCCAGAAAATCGAATCGGAAGACGATTGGCGAAGACGGGTGGAGGCGCAGCTTACGCCTGACCCGTCCGGCGAATAGAAGGTTTCTCCACACACTTCTCAAACGACATCTTTAGGACAAATCCGGTCATTCAGGAAATCTCTCTACGACTTGTGCCATTTGGACCCTATAGATGATTAGGGAAACAGGAAGAGAATGTTCAGAGTACCGGCTTCAGCCGGAATAGCCTGTTGGCTTAGGCCCCTT
>JAKEHD010000473.1 GCA_022615215.1 Blastocatellia bacterium | reverse complement strand
TGCGGCGCACTCCAAATATGATTCCGCGATGAAAAAGTTTCATTTTATCCTGCGCGCAGTATAACCTGCATAAGAGAGGGTGAAGACATGAAATCTATCGAATCACAGCCGCTTTACACCGTTGATGAGTACCTCGCCCTTGAGCGAGGGTCTGAAGAGCGACACGAATTCCTCGACGGGCATATCTTCGCGATGGCGGGCGAGAGCGGAGCGCATGCCGATATCTGCACTAACCTGGTGAGAGAGATAAGCAACCAATTGAGAGGCACGCCCTGCCGCGTCAGGTCGAAGGATACGAAGGTGCGCAGCGGCCCTGACCCCGCGCAGCGCCGGACGATCAAAGGGCTGTTCTCTTACCCCGACCTCGTGGTGATTTGCGGAGAACCTGAGTATCATGATCAGCATCGTGATGTCGTGCTCAATCCCAAAGTCATCATCGAGGTTCTATCAGAATCGACGGAAGCTTTCGATCGTGGTGGAAAGTTTTTGCGCTATCAAGCATGGAATCCGACTCTGACCGATTACATTCTCGTGTCGCAGTCCGGCCCTGTAATCGAACACTATGTGAGGCAACGGGCGGGCGGCTGGTCCTATTATCCCTACACGGGATTGGAACAGAGCCTCACGGTCGAGTCGATCAATTGCACGCTGCGGTTCGGCGAAGTTTATGACCGCGTTGTTTTTCCTGCTGAAGATGTTGAGATTATTGATGAAGAGGAGAGTCCGCCTGAAAGCGGCGCTCCGAATGAGGAATGACCCTTGCAGGAAGAATGGGAATTCAGTGGAATTAGAAAAGTTTCGCAGCCATAGTTTATCATTGAAGCGCCTGCCTGCTGTTTGGATGGTAGACGCATTATGATGAAGAAAGGATTACGGCGATGAAAACATTCAACCTCGCTCTGATTCTGGCGCTTGCCGTGCTCGCAAGCGGCCTCGCCAATACCGGCCCGTATCAACAGGCTTCTTCCCAGGAGCCTTCGCCGCCGCGCCAACTCACTGCTCCGCCAGGGTATATGCAGTCGGCTGAGGCTGCGCTTGCCGAGGAGTTCAAGGGGATCACTACGGATGGGAATGTGATTCCAGGTCTGTTCTCGATAAAGAAGACCGGCGTCTCGACCAAACCTATAAAAGATGCCGCCGAAGCGTTGATCGGTTCGCTCGACGAGCAGCAGAAGGCCAAAACTCTTTTCCCCATAGACAGCAACGAGTGGCGCAACTGGAGCAACATCCATCGCTATCCGCGTCAGGGAGTTTCCATAGGCGAGATGAATCCGTCTCAGCGCGAGAGAGCCTTCGCTCTGCTCAAAGAGAGCCTGAGCCTGAGAGGGTTTGAGAATGCCAGAGACATCATGCGTCTCAACGAAACGATAGCCGAGATGACCGGCAGGCGCGGGGAATACGGCGAGGGTTTATACTGGTTCACGGTGATGGGGACGCCCTCGGCAGATCAGCCCTGGGGATGGCAACTCGACGGCCATCATCTGATCATCAACTATTTCATACTCAAAGATCAGATAGTCATGACGCCCACCTTCATGGGGTCGGAGCCTGTGCGCGCTGATGCGGGCAAGTATGCCGGAACCCGCCGTTTCGAAGACGAAGAGAGCAACGGCCTCGCGCTCATCCGCGCCCTCGCGCCTGAGCAACTCAGCAAGGCTGTGCTCTCGAAAGACCTTCCGCGCGAGATATTCACGGCAGCCTTTCGTGATAACTTCGAGATGAAGTATGAAGGCATTCGCTACCAGGAACTCTCGAAAGCGCAACAATCGCTTCTGCTTCGTTTGGTCGAGACCTACACGGGCAATATACGGCCGGGTCATGCGCGGGTCAGGATGGAGGAGGTCAAAAGGCATCTCTCGGAGACATATTTCGCCTGGCGCGGCGGCACGAGCGATGACAGTGTGTTTTATTATCGCGTTCACAGCCCTGTCATCCTTATAGAGTTCGACCATCAACGCGGCGTCGCGCTCAGAAACGACGGACCTTCGCGCAATCACATTCATACGGTGGTCCGCACGCCTAACGGCAACGACTACGGCAAAGACCTGCTTCGCCAGCATCACGAGCAGTTCGACCACTCGAAGCCGGGGCGCGATCATTCGCACGCCGATCAAACCAAAAAGGCGAAGAAGCCCAGGTGAAAACCGGGGCGCCCGTTATATCTCTATGACCGTCGAGCGTCCGTCAATCGTCGGGCGCGAGGCGATGCTTCGCTTTGCCTTCGATTGGCGCTTGCTCCGATTCGATATGATAATCGTTCTCATAGGCGTTACAGGTTCGGGCAAAACAACTGTCGGCAAATTAATTGCCGATCTTCTGGGCTGGCCTTTCTACGACGCAGACGACTTTCACCCCGAAGCCAACATAATCAAAATGCGATCGGGCATCCCTCTGACGGACGCCGACCGCGCGCCCTGGCTTCACGCTCTCGAACGACTCATCGCCGATTCATTATCTGGCAATCACTCGGCCGTGCTTGCCTGCTCCGCCCTGAAAGAGGCTTACAGAGAGCATCTCAGGGCACCGTCAGCCTCCGACCCTTCCTCAGTTCGATTCGTCTACCTGCGCATTTCGCCCGTCGTGGCGGAGCAAAGATTGCAGCAACGCCCCGACCATTTCATGCCGCCGGGATTAGTGCCGAGCCAGTTCGAGGCGCTTGAAGAACCTGCGGACGCCCTCATAGTCGAAGCGACGCTTGAGCCTCGTGAGATAGCATCTGAGATACGCCAAGCTCTTGGGTTGTAACTCTTGAGCGAGGAATCGGGATTCGAAGGCCGATTAGAATCTTTGCTTTGCGGCGGGCTGATGAATCTGATGAATTGAAAATTCGAAGGCGCGGGCGATGGCGAATAACCTGCCCGCGCCTCGAAGTTTCTTCCGCGCTTAGGGATATCTCTGAGTTGGAGCTTGCGGCAGAATAACAGAGAGCAAGCTGTGACTGCTGGCGCGGCTGAATCACTATGCTCGTTTAACGATCTTCCCCGAATGAACAGAGGCTTTTCACTACAAGCTCTCGCCGGGTATGAGCGTCCCTATTTATCCTTGTGCTCGTGTTCGGACAGATAAGGAATCTTGGCTTCGGCCCAGGCGCTGAACGTGCCGAGCCGCCCCTCGAAAATGAAAGTGTCCGTCTCATTGTGCGGTCGAAGGTCGAACGAGAGATAGTTGACGACAGGTATGTCTTTGGTCGTTTGCAAGGGAATCATTATGTCGTTGCCGCCGCTTGCCAACACCAGCTTGAAGTCGTCGTTAGTCCCGAAGTTGATGCCCATGTCGTAAGACCCCTTGGGAACCGTCACTCCGCCGATCACTATTTCGAACTCATTTTCGAACTTTCCGATCTTCTTCCACAGGAACCCGTTGAGGCGATTGCGCAATTGCTCGTTGCCCTTTGCGGCTGCATAGCCTCGTTCGTTCCAGTGAAGCGACTTGTACGAGATATTGAGTTTTCCCGCCTTTTCGATCGCTATCGAATGCGAAAAATCTTTTGCGACACTGCGCGGATCATGCGCGAAAATAATCTGTGCTGCAAGCAGTACCACCATCAAAGCCGAAAACAGAATCTTCTTCATCACTTCATCTCCTTAAGGTTGCTAAATTGCCAGCGCCTTCTGCGACGTTCGATCGCCGGTCTCTCATCGGGGTGCCTGAAGGAAAAGCGTATCGCACGTAGCGGGAAAGGCGCTTATATGCCGGGCGTCCCTCCGAGCCGGGCAATTCGGAACAGGCCCCTTGAACTGTCTTAATGAGCGACCCGTTGAGCGAAGCAGGAATTATATCGCGCCGTTTTGGATGTGACAATGCGCAAGCGGGCTGCGCACGAGCGCGCAAATACCTGAGCGCCCGGCCTATGCGCCAAGGCGATTCCCTTGTGCGGGCCAGGCGGCCTTTGGCTCTTATGAAGCGGACGGAGAAACCCGTATGTTATATCGACCGAGTCTGTTTTCTGCTAATTGCTTGCCAGACAGGCAGCCCCGACGGGAGCGCCTTTCCACTCGCGCGCAATCTCGACCATTTTGTCTTCGATCTCCGAATTACTGAGACGGTTCAACAACATCCATTTCAACTTGACCAGTAATTCGCTTATGAGAGAGGGGTCTTGCGTGGCGAGCACGATTCTTTTATCTGCTTCGAGCTTGAGCGCAGGAACGTCTATGGTTTTGAAACCGGATGGAAATTCCGCCCGGCGTTCGTCCCTGTCCCATGGCGGCGACAATATATCCACACGCCAGCGCTTCGAATCATCGCCTCTCACGATTCCTGATGCGTGATATGCGTCGGTGATCTTGCCTTTCAGCCACATGCAATCACCACAGTAGGTGTGCTGGACGATGGTGAGGATGTATTCGGGGTTCTTTGTGTTCGTCATACGCTTATACCTTACACATGGGCATCATGAAGCTCATTGTTTTATGGCGGTTTCGGGGGCAGAAATTTTGTCTCAGAGTTTATAAAGTAGGCACCATCGCATGTCAATAGTTCGTTTCAGCGCGCGCCCGGTCGATGTACGGGTGTGGTTCCTTAAAGTCGGTCACTTGGCGAAGCAGATACCATCGGCTTCAGCCGCATGGAGTCTCAGTTTTTGCCTAACAAGCG
>JAKEHD010000472.1 GCA_022615215.1 Blastocatellia bacterium | reverse complement strand
TCGGCATCCTGCCTGCAAGCGTTTCCGCATTCAGGGTATTAAGAGAAACCCTCAATTCTTCCCGCGCGCAGTATATTAGGATTCAAACCCGAACTGAAAGGTAGTATATTTGGGGCGAAAAGAGGGACCGGGCAAAGGTTCATTGATTGATCGGCAGGGCGGAGGGATTTTCACTTGTACATCATATCAGTCATAGTGGGACTGGCAATCGGCACCATAGTCTGGTTCAGCCTCGCTTATCTCATAGGCTACTCCGTTACCTGGGTCGAAGGCCGTTATCCGCAACTGGTCGGCTCGAAGGGGATTCGAGCAGGCGAGATAGTGGCCTGCGTGGCATTGTTTCTCGGCTGTCTGGGATTTGCTTTTTGGATAGCGCACCTCGTGTGGCTGCAAATCAAATAGGACGGGCGTATGCAAAGGATGAAGGCGGAAGGATGAAAACCCTTTCACTCCGCCTTTCATCCTTCATCCCTCATCCTTCATCCTTTCTGAAAGCGCGGCCAGTTCGCGTTTCAGCAGTTTGCCTGTCGGCCCTTTCGGGATGTCGTCGAGGAATTCAATCGTCTTGGGGCATTTGAAGTCGGCCAGCCGCTCGCGGCAGAAATCTATGATCTCTCGCTCGGTGGCCTGTTCTCCCCGGCGCAGCACGATGAAGGATTTCACCTCCTCGCCATAGAGCGCATCCTTTACGCATAAGGTCGCCGCGTCTTTGACCTTTGGGTGCTGGTAGAGCACTTCATCTATTTCGCGCGGATAGATGTTTTCGCCCGCGCGAACTATCATGTCGCTCTTACGGTCCACAACATAAAAGAATCCTTCCTCGTCGCGGTAGCCTAAGTCGCCTGTGTGAAACCAGCCCGAACGAAACGCCTCGCGTGTGGCCGCTTCGTTACGGTAATAGCCTTTCATTATGTTAGACCCGCGCAAGACTATCTCACCGACCTGGCCCGGTCCCAGTTCCTTATCATCGTCGTCGAATATCTTTATTTCGTTTCCTATAGGCAATCCGACTGAACCCGGCCGCCGCCGCGCGTCCGGCGGATTGAACGTAGAGCGACAGGTCGATTCAGACAAACCGTACCCCTCGACCACCGGGCAATGAAACAGCGACTCGTACTCTTTCATCACCTCGACGGGCACGGGCGCAGAGCCGCACAGCGCAAATCGCAGACGGCTCGTGTCAAGTCCCTCCGGCACCCCGTCCGGGTACGTGTGATCGAGCATAGAGAGCATGGTTGCGACCGAACCGAAGTATGTCACAGCGTAGCGCGAAATCGTGTTCCAGTGCTCCGAGGCGCTGAAGCGAGGCGTCATCACGAGGCTTGCGCCCGCCCACAACGGAGTAATCGCTGTCGTCATAAGGGCGTTCACATGAAAGAGCGGCATTATCATAAGCGCGCGATCTCGGTCGCCGAGGCGGAGCCATTCGGCTATCTGGCGGGCGTTGGAGAGAATGTTGCCGTGCGTGAGCAGAACCCCTTTAGGTTTTCCGGTCGTCCCCGATGTATAGATTATGACTGCTTCGTCATCCCAGGATATATCCGTATAGGGCAACGATTGGGCTTCATCGGAAGCGAGACCCGGCGCAGTGTGCGTGATGCCTGGGGTGTGGGGGTGCAGGGGAGGGATGAAGGATGAAGGATGAAGGATGAAGGATGAACCCTGTACCGGGCTCTGTAGAAGGCCCTGCGCCTTCCACTTTTCATCCTTCATCCTTTCCAAATCCCCCTGCTCCCCCGCTCCCCCGCTCCCCCGCTCCCCCGCTCCCCCGCTCCCCTGCTCCCCTGCCCTCCACTCTTCGCCGACCATTATTATGTGTTGGAGAGAAGGGGTGTTGGCTTCGGCGAGTCTCGCGTAGAGGTCCGGTTGAGTGACGGCCACGATCGACTGAGAGTCGTTTATGATGAATTCTATCTCCTGCGCTTTGAGCAGCGCGTTTACCGGGCCTGCCCACGCGCCTGTACGGAAGCATGCGAAATAAAAGATCAGGTACTCGACGCGGTTTGTGAGAAAGAGGCTCACGCGCTCGCCTTTTTTGACGCCCAAAGAAATAAGCAATCGGGCGGCGCGATTCACCTCGCGGTCGAAGTCGCGATATGTGAAGACGCCGCCATCGGGATGGGTGAATAAAAACTCTTTCTCAGGCGAAGCCTCGACCCTTGAACGGAGCAACTGCCCGATGTTTTCTATGGAATGATCTGTCACGCGACCATCTTAGCGAAAACGCTCGCTGCCGAAAAGAGCGACGGGCCGGGGCAGCCTCAGCTATCAGTCTTCAGCCATCAGCCATCAGGGACAGTATTCAACCACAGATAACACGGATAGCACGGGCCATAAAGATTTCTTTCTTGGGGACGCCCGGCAGCGAGTTTGCGAGTTCGGTGTCATCGGTGTAATCAGTGGTTCAGGACTTTTGGCTGATGACTGATGGCTGATAGCTGATGGCTGATAGGACAAGCTGGACTGCCGCGCTCTTTTGCGAGAGAATGTCTGGCTCAAAGGATGCGGTGAATGAACGCGCGAAAGAACTTCCGTATTACGGAGCTTTACGAGAATACTTTATTGCGGCTGAAGACGGTGCTGCGCCGTTTCCTCGCACCCGCCCGGCTCGTCGCTGTAAGCTTTGCCGGAGTCATACTGCTCGGCACGTTTCTGCTTTCGCTTCCCATTGCCACACGGTCGGGCGATTCCATCCCTGTGATCGATGCGCTCTTTACGGCCGCTTCGGCGACCTGCGTGACGGGTCTCGTCGTCCATGATACCGGCACGACTTTTTCCCTGTTCGGGCAAATCGTCATCCTCGCCTGCATACAGATAGGCGGTCTCGGACTTATGACCTTTACGACCCTTTTCCTCGTATTCGCCGGACGCCGCATGACAATCGTCAATCGCCTGGCCATTCTAGAGAGCTTTCATCACACGCCAACGCAGCAGATCAGAACGCTCATCAAGTACATAGTGGTCGCAACATGCGCGACCGAAGCCCTCGGCGCAGGCGTGCTGACCGTGTACTGGCTCATCACGGACCGGTTCGCGACCGTCAGCGAAACGATCTACCAAGCCGTCTTCCATTCCATATCAGCCTTCTGCAATGCAGGCTTTTCGCTCTTCTCAGACAGCCTGACGGGATTCCAGCGCGACACGGTAGTCCAGTTCGTAATGACCTCGCTGATAATAGCCGGAGGCCTCGGGTTTCTCGTCGTGCTGGACATAAGGCAATATATTCAAAAGGCCCTTATTCGCCGCTTCCACAGGAGCGAACCTTCCGGGGTGATACGCCCCCGGCTGGGCGTTCATACGAAGCTGGTTTTGATTACGACCGCTATATTGCTCGTGATCGGCACAGTCTCTTACTATTTCCTGGAGCGGCGAGGGGTCTTCGTGCATTTGTCTGAGACCGAAGCGTGGATGAACGCTTACTTCTGCTCTGTCACGCCGCGCACCGCAGGCTTCAATACGGTAGACTTTGCGAGAATGAGCGGGGCGTCTCTGCTATGCACTATGGTCATGATGTTCATAGGCGCAGGTCCGGGCTCATGCGGCGGCGGCATCAAGACGAGCACGTTTGCCGCTCTTGTAGCTTACGCCTTTATGCGCTGGCGCGGGCACGCGCGCCTTCACCTATTCAATCGCACGATTCCGCAGGTCGCGCTCGACCGGGGGGCGGCGATAGTCATAGCCGGGATTTCGCTCGTCATAATCGCGTCGTCCGTCCTAATGGTCACGGAAACCTTTGACTCTACACCCGGCGAGAGCCGCCGCGAGATGATAAGCATTCTCTTTGAAACGATCTCCGCATTCGGCACAGTGGGCCTCTCGCTGGGAGAGACGCCGCAGCTTTCGCCTGCGGGCAGGCTCGTAATCACACTGGTAATGTTTATGGGCCGCATAGGGCCGCTGACGCTTGCGCTTGCGATCAGCCGCAAACAGGGAGCCGTGCAATATCGCTATGCGGAAGAGAACATAATGGTAGGTTGATCAAATTATGAGAAGGAAACTATTCGCCGTAATCGGGCTTGGGCATTTCGGCGCGCATGCGGCGCGCACTCTATACACACTCGGCAAGGAGGTCATAGCTATCGATCTCGATAGCGAGGCGGTGCAAACGGCCGCCGACTTTGCGACCCATGCTATCGTAGCTGACGCGACCGAGCGCCATACCCTCGAAGCTCTCGGAGTGGCCGAAGTCGATGCCGCGATCATAAGCCTGGGCGGGCGCATGGATGTGATCACCCTTGCGGCGTTGCACGTCAAGGAGATGGGCGTGCCTTATATCGCCGTGAAGGCGCTTTCCGAAGAGCACGGCCGCATACTCACGGCGCTTGGCATACACGATGTCGTTCATCCCGAAAAGGACCGCGCCATACGCCTCGCCAACAGCCTCGCGCGCAGGGACGTGATAGATTTTCTGCCGCTTCTGCCCGGCTACTCCATCATCGAAGTGAAAGCGCCGGCCGAGTTCGTAGGCAAATCGCTCAACGAACTTGCGCTCCGCAACGAGTTGCGCGTTCAACTGGTCGCCATACAGAGCGGCAGGGGCGACAGGCAACATATAAACATCATTCCGCGCGCAGACGATGTTATACACGAAGACGACCTGTTGGTGCTCGTGGGCGAAGACAGCGACCTCGACCACATAAGAGAGATAGGGCAATAACCTGATTTGTCCGTGGTCCGTGTTCCGGCAGCGAGTACGCTTCCGTCCGTTGCGCCGCCCATGATAGAAAATCCTTTCTCGATATCAAGGAGTGGTCAGTGACCGGTGGCCAGTGAAGAAGCGTTCCAACCGACCACTGAGCACTGAGCAATTTTTCACACTCTATCACATTAAGATTTTCGGAAAAAGGTTGTGCCTGAAAACGCCAGGGCAGTTGCAAAGTACCTGGGAGCGCACGCTTCTAGCGTGCTGGACCTGCGCTATTGTCGATTTTCTCGAAAATAGGCGTCTCTTCAAGACATGCAGGCAGGATGCCTGCGCTCCCAGGAAGACTCTTTCTTTTTGTCAACCTACTTTGCAACAGCCCTGCTGAAAATGCCATCTTTTATGAGCGAGGTTGATCCGATTCCGAGTTCGGGTACAATTGGATGCGGAGATTTTTCAGTAGCCCAGGCATAAAGATTTCTTTCTTCTGAGCGCGGGCTTCCGCAAGTCTTATGGCTTACCGCAAACCCTGCGCCGGAGGTTCCTGACGTAATGGACAAGGCGGTTCTTCAACTTATAACCATTTTGATAGTCGGGTATCTGAGCGCCCATTTTTTGATCGGGAAGCTGCAAAGCAAGTTCTTCTTCACATCGGGCATCGAGTACATAATTTTAGGCGTGCTGATCGGGCCGCAAGTGGCCGATAAGTTTATGACGGGCGAAGCGGTCGCTCAACTCGGCCCCATAATGAGCCTTGCAATCGGAGCAATAGGGCTTCTGGTCGGATTGCAACTCCGCTTTCGAGAACTGGGACGTGTCCCCGGAGAGTTCTACCGCGTGGCCTTTGTCGAGGTGTTATTCACGTTTTTGCTGATCGGCGGGGCGTTCGCGGCTATCTTCTGGTATCTGCTATCGGGCCATCTGGCGGGACAGGAAAGGATGGTGGCGGTTTTTACGAGCGCGGCGGCACTCGGTACGACCGCGGCCGTATCGGCCCGCACCGCAATCAACGTGGTCAAAAATCGTTATAACGCGAAAGGCACTTTGACGGACCTTCTGCGATTCGAGGTCAGGTTCGGCGAGCTTCTCGGAATCGTTCTGTTCGGGTTCATCTTCTGCATTTTTCATGTCGGAGAGATGATAGGCATCCGCCCCCTGACCAGGACCGAATGGGTTGCGGTCAATATAGTATTCGGCATTCTGCTCGGGACGCTCTTTTTTCTCTTCCTCGGCCGCGAGCAGAGCAAAGAAAAACTCTTGCTGGCTCTTATCGGCATAGTCGTCTTTTCGAGCGGCGCGGCTTATTACCTGAACCTCTCGCCGCTTTTTATAAATATGGTTCTCGGCATAATGCTTGCGAACACGTCGAAGATCAGAAATCAGTTGCTCGAAGTCCTGCGGTCAGTCGAAAAACCTTTCTACGTCGTGTTGCTGGTCTTCGCAGGCGCTTCGTGGCAGATGTCTTTCAATCGCCGATGGTACGTCATAGCGGGGCTGGTCGCAGGCTACGTTTTGCTGCGTTATATGGGCAAGCTCGCAGGCGGCTTCATCGCTTACAAGACATCCGACAGTCCCGAACACCTGGCCCGCCGCGTGGGCGTTGGGTTCTTGTCTCAGGGCCAGGTCGCCATAGCCATGATAATCAACTATCAGCAGGTGTATAAAAACGATTTCACAAACATCGTTGTCTCCTGCGTGCTGGCATCGGTCATCATCAACGAGTTTTTAAGCCCGCGCCTGATGAAGGGCCTTCTCGTGGATGCGGAAGAGATAGCAACGTAAGCTGGGGAGCAGGGGCGATCAGTAAGGATGAGGGATGAAGGATGAAGGATGAAAGCAATCGGAAGGGTCTATTTCATCTTTCAAGCCTCCCTTGCTTATATGCAAAGGAGTTAAACATTATGGCATCATCGAGACTTGAGGCGCTTCGCGAAATGCTGACTGTGGACCCGGACAATGCGCTCGTCCGCTACGGCATAGCGAGCGAACTTATGAAGATGGAAAATTATGAGGAAGCCCGCGCGGCGCTCCTCGAATACCTCTCCATGCACGAAGACGAAGGAGCGGCTTATCGTATGCTTGCGCTCGCCAATCTGAAGCTTGGACAGACGGATGAAGCTCGCGCGGCTTACAGGCGAGGCATAGAGACCGCTTTGAAACATGGTCATCCGTCCATGGCCGGCGAATACGAGATGGCGCTCGATGATCTGGATGAGTAAAAAGACTTTCATACTTTTGCCTTTTTACTTTTTACTTTTGCCTTAATAAGCCCCTTGCTTCTCGAATATCCTGCGAGGGTTATCGATCAGCATAATGTCGATCTGTTGGTCGGTGACGCCCCTCGCTTTCAGGGCCGGTATCACGTCGTTGTGTATGTGCAGGTAGTGCCAGTTGGGAAGCATGACGGGTATAGCCGCTTCGGGCAGCGAGTCCTGAAAACATGATGCGTCGTGCGAAAGGACCATTCTGTCTGCATGGCCTCGCTCGCAGAGGCGTGCGACCGTCTTCACGCGGTCTTCGAAGGGCAATAACACATCTATGCCGAAACGGTCCATCCCTATGTAAGAACCTCTGGCGATCAGTTCTTCGAGATAGTCCAGGTCTGTCGTGTCGCCCGAATGGCCGATTACTACCCTTGAGAGGTCCACGCCTTCCTCTTCGAATATTCGCTGCTGGTCAAGCCCTCGTTTCGTAGGAGCGTGAGTGTGCGTGGTGATCGGAACGCCCGTCTGACGATGCGCCTGCGCGGCTGCGCGGAGTATGCGCTCGACTCCCGGAGTGAGGCCCTGCTCGTCCGTAGCGCATTTGATGATGGCGGCTTTGACGCCGGTGTCTGCTATGCCTTCGCGTATGTCTTTCACGAACATATCGGTCATAAGCTCCGGGCCGTCGAGTATTGTGCCCGGTCCCCGGAAGTGAAAGTAAAAAGGCACGTCGTTGTATGTGTAGACGCCTGTCGCAACGATTATGTTGATGTCGGTTCGAGCGGCGACGCGCTGTATGCGCGGAATGTAGCGGCCGAGTCCTATCACCGTGAGGTCGACTATGGTATCTACGCCGCGCGATTTGAGTTCCCTGAGCCGCGCTACGGCCGTTCTGACGCGCTCTTCTTCATCGCCCCAGTCATCCGGGAAATTCTGCATGATCTCTGTAGAGAGCACGAAGACATGCTCGTGCATGAGAGTCGTGCCCAGTTGCGCTGTATCTATAGAGCCTCTTACGGTGTCAACCTGCGGCATATATTCCTCCTACGAGCGGCTGCCTGAAAGACGCCGGAACATCTTACGCGGCGGTTAGGCGTTATTACACCAGTACGCCTTATATTCGTCAATGGCTTTGCACAAAAAATCGACTGCACAAAGGGCGCGATATCACAGGTTGAACTTACCGAGTCGTACTTGGCAACGCGCGCTTAAATATGACATACTCGCTCATGCCATAAGGCAGAATTCAGAATTTGTAACGCGGAGGTTTATGAGTGACCCACATCCAAAACCAAAAGACTCCAGCGATCAAATCGGTGCAAACAGCCAAACAGAACTGGAGAATAAATTGGCTGAAATTGACCGGAATATCCGCGAGACTCTCGATGAATTTTCTCAATTGAGAGATGGAGCGAAAGTGCTGCCTTTATTTCTCAATAAGGCATCGATCACGAGCAAAACCGTAGATGATGTCTTTGATGATTTGCGAGTGCAATATGATTCTGTTCCTGCTCCTGAGCGTAATAGGTTGGACGTGATTTTAGAGAGTAGTGGGGGATCAATAGATGCTGCGTACAATATAGGCTTGCTGCTACGTAGATATGCAAAGCAGGAACTGAATATAATCATACCGAGGTGGGTGAAAAGTGCGGCTACTGTGATTGCGTGTGCTGGAGACAAGATTCTTATGACCCCTATTGCGGAAATTGGGCCAGTAGACCCGCAAATAACAATGTACAATCCGTTGGAGCAACGGTTAGAAGAGTTCTCGCCATTGGATATTGATTTAACTCTGGATCTCATCCGTGACGAGTTCTCCAGTGGAAATAAGGACTTGGCACAGGGTTTACTACAGAGATTACAGTTCCCTCTTACGCTCGGCGGTATAAAGAAATCACTGGAAGTAGGAACCCACTATATTAAGCGATTATTGGCATCAAGAATGTTACAGGGAGAAGAAGAGAAAGCAAAAGAAATAGCCGATTGCTTGGTACACAACTACTCAACGCATGCCTTCTGTATCGAGGTTGATGAAGCTTGCAGCATTGGTTTAAAAGCGGAGATGCTGCCAGATGATCAAATAAATTCAGCTTGGAAATTGCGCAAGCTCTTGCAGGAAAAAGATCAAATAGAGAAGCAAAAGAAACGCAAGGAAATAAGCGAACTTCTCAAGGATCTGCCTCCAGAACTCTTAAAGGAATTGCCTGTAGATTCACAAATTGGAGATAAGCAAAAAGACCCTGAATAGGGGGATACAACGATGATACCAGTCATAGAACCCACCATCTCAGATAAGGAAAAAATATCTTTTCGATTGGCAGCTTGGTTATTATTGCTCAAGAATCAAGTCTCGTTCAGTGAATTGGAGGCTCTGCCCACTGTCACAGATTCAAGCGACGTCGAGGAAATCATTGACTATCTCGTAAGTCACTTTGATGCAGAGAAAGTAACGGAGAAAATAGCTTCTTGGCCCATCCTGTCTTGGGAAACAGTCGTCAAACTTAGAACCCCTGGCAAGTTGCCTGGTTTGCCAAAGGAAATACTCGACAAGCTTAGAACCAACACCTGACCAATCACCAACCCTTAGCGCCTGTAGGAGGTTTCTTATACCTCACTCACGAGAGCGTGAGTGTTTCGAGTTTCATCGCATGCCCGGTTAGCTCCATTGATGGATTCATTACCCGGACGTATACGGCGGCCCAATACTAATGCCGTAACGCGCTCATATCAAGAGCGAGGCGAAGCAATGCGCTCCGCTTATATCTGTAGAGCCGCTCACAAACTATTCGGCTCAGATTGACAAATCCGGACGCAGGGCATAAGGTTAGAGAGAACCGAGTCTTGCTAACTCCTTTCTCAGCTTCTCTGGACTTCCCCAGATTATCTGAAACGAATAGCTCACAGGCAAGGAATCTCACTATGTTCGCTCGTCATGTAAGTATGAGGCTCAGGGCTGATTCGGTCATAGAGTTCGCCCGCGTAATCGAAGCCGAAGTTATACCATTGCTGCGCGAGCAGGAGGGGTTTCTGGATCAAGTCATTCTTCTGTCTCAAGAAAGCGCAGAAGCCATCGTCATCACCTTCTGGGACAGGAAAGAGAGCGAAGAAGCTTTCAATCGCACCCGAAGCCCTCGGGTATCGAGAAGCTTGTTGGAAGTGATAGAGGGGTCTCCAAAGATCGATATCTTCGAGGTCATAGTCCCCGCTCTCCATAGCGCCGCCGCCGAGAAAGGCTGAGAGGCAATAACGTGAAAGACACAACGAAGAATATAAAAGAGTCCGAGAAGATATGCCCGGTTTGCAAGGAAGCATATCCTGAAGAGGATAACTATTGTGGCAGCGATGGGTCGCGCCTGGAACTCCCTGATTCCAACACCCTCTCATCAAAGTCACACTTGAGCCGGGATGCGGGTTCGGATGTCCTTGTAGCAACGGGTCATTCGAAATCATAACTTCAAACCGGATAAAGTGGAGGATGCCTATTCGTCTATTTGTCGGAAACCTTCCTTATGATGTAACCGAAGCGGAGTTGAGAGAATTCTTCTCCGCAGTCGGCCCGCTTTCTTATGTCTATCTCCCGACAGATCGGGAGACCGGGAAATTGCGCGGCTTTGCTTTTATCGAGTTCAACGACCGCGCTCACACCGAAGAGGCTATACGCAGCTTCAATAACCTCATGTTCAAGGGCAGACCTCTCGTGGTCAAAGAAGCCCGCGTTAAAGAAGACCGTCCGCGAGCCGGTGCGTCATCTCGATCATCATTACCCCGACCCAACCCGACTGCAAAGCCAAACACCGCCGGTCTGCCAACGCATGGCGGGGAGATGGATCGTGGTTTCGGTTCCGATGTAGCACCACGCAGGAGCCGAAGCAAAGCGAAAAGCGGCCCGAAGTCAGAGCGCGGCCCGAAAGGGCCTATGCGCGAAGTGGCCAGAGGGCGATTCTTTGGCGGAGATGAAGAGGATTCTTACGACGACGAATCAAGCGGAGAGAATTTTGCCAGCCGCGTAAGCGATTCGGAAGGCGAGGGCGATGTTTAAAAGAGGTTCTTAAACTTTGATTTATTGATTCAACCGGCATCCGGAAATTTAAAAATGGAAACGAGGATTAATAACGTGGCGAAAAAGACGAGACCGACATTTCAGAAGCGTGAAAGGGAAAAGGCGCGGCAGCAGAAACAGAAGGACAAGGAAGTCCGCAGGGCCGAAGCCAAAGAACGCAAGTCTAATCCATCTGCGATAATCGAAGGAGAAGACCCGGATATTGCGGGAATTCGTCCCGGCCCTCAACCTTTGCCGATGCAATGGGATTACGATAACGACAGCCGTTCAGGGTCTATCAAGGAAGCGAATGATGATAACTTGTGAGTTCCGTTTCCGGTATCGGAATGATAGAACGCAATCTCTATAGCCTATCGCCTCTGCCAGACCGACGGCCCCTTGCACATTGATTTCCCCAGGAAGGATCAGGAACCCTTTATGCCGCAGCCATCATCGATTCTACATCTCTTCTTTTGCACGGTTCCATTTCAGCGATCCTTCGGGCGAATGGAAATGTCTTTTCCATCCTGAGATTTGCGCCTGAATATCAGAATGCCGACTTCTATCACCATCCCCTAGTCAGACTGCCTGATTCGCGCCTGCCCCGAATTCCATTTATTCCAAAGCCTGCTTGCGCCGAGGCGATCTTACGGGCTATCTTCTTTCAATCGTTGTTGGGAGGGACATAATTTTATCACTCGAAATGGAAAGGGGTCGCTTATGATATTTCGCAGTCCGCACCCGGATGTGGAGATTCCGGCCAGGCCGCTCACGCAGTTCGTTTTTCAACGAGCCGAACGACTCGCAGACAAACCCGCGCTCATCGATGGGCCGAGCGGTCGCACCATCACCTACAGTCAGTTGGCAGGCGCAACCCGGCTCGCAGCAGCAGGGCTGGCCGAACGTGGTTTCGGCAAGGGAGATGTTTTCGCCATCTACAGCCCGAACATTCCCGAATACGGAATCGCGTTCCTCGCGGTCGCCCGTCTCGGCGGCATAAACACGACGGTCAATCCTCTTTACACGGTCGAAGAACTGACCTTTCAGCTCAATGATTCGGGCGCGAAATATCTCGTCACCATCCCGCAGTTTTTAGACAAGGCGCTCGAAGCCGCACGCCTCTCGAAAGTCGAAGAAGTCTTCGTATTCGGCGAAGCCGACGGGGCGACGCCCTTCGCCGCTCTTCTCAAAAGCAGCGGGCAGGTGCCCGATGTCGAGATCGATGCGCGCGAAGATATAATCGCGCTTCCCTATTCGAGCGGCACTACGGGACTGCCGAAAGGCGTAATGCTTACGCACTATAACCTCGTGGCAAATTGTTGTCAGGCCACGGGGTTCGAACCCATTAGCGAAGATGAGGTGCTGATAGGCGTGCTGCCGTTTTATCACATCTACGGCATGGTTGTGATATTGAATATGGGAATATATTCGGGCAACACTATAGTCACAATGCCGCGCTTCGACCTCGAACAGTTCCTGAAGACCCTGCAAGATTATAAGGTCACGCGCGCTTATCTGGTCCCGCCCATAGTGCTTGCGCTTGCGAAGCACCCTGTAGTCGATAACTACGACCTGTCGGCTCTGAGGCTTATAAACTCAGGGGCCGCGCCTCTCGGAGAAGATGTCGCCCGCGCATGCGCGGAGCGACTCGGTTGCATAGTCAGGCAAGGGTACGGACTTACGGAGACCAGCCCCGTCACTCACATGAGTTCGAAAGACCCCGCAAAGATAAAGCTGGGCGCATCGGGCCAGTGCATTCCCAATACCGAATGCAGAATCGTAGACACCGCTACGGGCGAAGACCTGGGATCGAATGAAAAAGGCGAAGTCTGGATTCGCGGGCCGCAGGTGATGAAGGGCTATCTCAACAACCCCGACGCTACGGCTTTCACCGTCGACGAAGATGGCTGGCTCCATACGGGCGACATAGGCTACGCCGACGAGGAGGGATATTTCTACATAGTCGACCGCGTGAAAGAACTCATCAAGTACAAGGGCATGCAGGTCGCCCCCGCAGAGCTTGAAGCCGTGCTGCTCACACATCCGGCCATATCGGATGCGGCGGTCATACCAAGCCCGGACGAAGAAGCGGGCGAGATACCCAAGGCATTCGTCGTGCTCAAATCCGAGGTGACGCCCGAAGAGATCATGGCGTTTGTGGCCGAGCGCGTCGCGCCTCATAAAAAGATACGCTTGCTGGAGATGGTCGACCAGATACCCAAGACGGCATCGGGCAAAATCCTGCGCCGCGTTTTGGTCGAAGGCGAACGCGCCAGAGCACAACAGGGATAGCGCGATGGTCGGTGGTCAGCCGTCAGCTATCAGCTATCAGCTATCAGCTAATAATACTGACGGCTGATGGCTGATGGCTGACGGCTGAGTTCATTGTTCCAATTTCGTCTATGGAAACCGAACGGAAAACAAACGCAGGCTATACACCCGATGCGGAAATAACAGCGCGGGCGCGCGAGCGCGCCCTGCGACTCATCGAAGAAAGCGAAGCCCGTTTGATAGAGCTTGAGCCGAAATATCTCATACAGATGGCGCACCTCACCGTGCCCGCTACCGTATGGAAGTACGTCGAAGGCGCGGCCACGAAATCGAAAGCCAACCTCGTGATGCTCGACCTCGAAGATTCCATCCCGCGCGATAATTCCGAATTGCTCGATCAAGGAAGGGCGAACGTGATTCGCGCTTTCAACGAATTAGACTGGGGCGCGCGATTGAGATTCTTCCGTCCGCGCGGACTCAACCTCAACCCTGCGCACGAAGACATAGCTGTCATAGTCGAGCACGCAGGAAATCGGCTCGACGGTCTCATTTACCCGAAGGTCGAAAGCGCCTCGGAGGTCCGCTCGATAGACGAAACGCTCACAGCACTGGAAAACAGGTTCGGTCTGCCGACGGGCCGGATTCGAATCGAAGTATTGATCGAATCCGCATCCGCCGAAGAGCAGGTCTTCGAAATAGCCCGCTCGTCGCCGAGGCTCGTGGGGCTTGTGCTCGGCACTTACGATTACTGGGCGTCGTTAGGCATGCGCGCGAGCGATTACCGCGCGGACCATCCGCTCATAAATCACGCGCGCTGTTCGATAGTCAAAGCCGCCGCTTCGGTCGGCATACCTGCGATTGCAGAGATGACGACCAACTACCCGACGCGCGACAAAACCGAAGAGCAGCAAAAGGCCGCCATCGAAGAGTTTCGCCGCGACTCGCTCCTGGCGCGCGACTACGGGTTTGCGGGCAAATGGACGGGCATCCCCGCACAGACCGAAATGGCGGTCGACATATTTCAGATACCCGATGAAGAAATCAATCGAGCAGTCGAAGAGGCTCGGCTGTTTTTAGAGGCCGAACGTTCGGGGCGAGGCGCTCTTATGATTGCGGGCCGCATGGCCGACCGCGCCACAGACCGTGTACACCGAAGCACATTGAAGATGGCCTGCGCGCTCGGCCGCATAGATGAACAACTAGCCGCAGAGCTTGGATTGATCGAAAGCGAATAGAGGAATGCATGACCGGCAATATAAAAGAGCCGAAATACGGCCGCTTGCTCGATGATTTCAAGGTGGGCGAGGTCTATCATCATCCCTGGGAAGTAACTTTAGATGATGGTATACTGGCTCTGTTCGCCGCTTCCTTCCTGGACCCGAATCCACTCTATTCGAGCCGCCGATTCGCGCGCGACCTCGGCTTCCGCGATAGAGTGGTGCCGCCCCTGGTGTTGATGAACTTCGCGCTCAGTTTTTCCGTCCACGACGTATCGGAGCAAACCATAGCGCATCTCGCTTACATAGACATGAAATTTCCGAACGCGGCTTACGCGGGCGATACCATCACGGCCTCTTCCCAAGTGCTCGGCGTGCGCCTGTCCGAATCGAAACCTGATCGCGGCATAGTGCATGTGCGCACAATCGCAGTAAATCAAGACGGCGCTCCGGTGGTCTCTTTCGAGAGAAGAGCACTGATGCCTGTGGGCGTGCTCGAAGGCCGCGCGCATCCGCCCATAGTCGAATTCCACGACCCGAAAACCCGTGCCCAGAGCGGTCCCGCGTTTGCTGCCAGCGCGCCGCACCTCGGGCCGCTCGATGAAATAGAATCCCTGCCTCGTGAACTTGCGCAAGGCATAAAGCGGGCCGGGTGGCGAGGCCGTCCGCGAGGGCTGTTCGAGGATTTCGAAGAGGGCGACCTGATAGTGCATGACACTGGCCGCACGGTGGGCGAAAGCGAGCACATGCAGCTTACCTGCCTCACGCGCAACAGCCACCCTATTCACTACGACGAGGTTTATTCGCGAGAGCGCAGCTTCGCCGGAACGCGCGTCGTCGAGGGCGGACTGGTCTTCGCCTGGGTATGTTCTCTCGCCTCGCGCGATACGACCGCAAACGCGCTATGGGAAATAGGCTACGACAGGGGCAGCCATCCTGCGCCCGTGCTTGCGGGCGATACGCTTTACAGCGCGTCGCGCGTGATCGAAAAGCGCGATTACAACAAGCAGGCGGGAGTAATTCGTTTCAAGCTCATAGGGGTGAAGAACGAACGGCCCGCCGCGCTCCTCATCGCGGGCGTAGATTTATTCGAGGGCAAAGCGCCGCAAAAAGTCTTCGAGATCGAACGCGCTATTTTATTGCCCAAGCGCAGCGCGATTGACCAACTGTGACGGTCCCGCTTGAAGATTCGGATCAGCGAAATCGCTGAAAGAGGAGTTGCCGAAAATGGGATTCAAGCTCGCCATAATCTTTTTTGCCTTACTCATCGCCTCATCGATTCAGCGCGCATCCGCTCAGAGCTTCAAGGCGCAACAATTGAAATACTCTCGCGTCAAGAATGCCTTAGCGGAAAAAGAGGCGCTCATAAAAGAGATGTTCAGGCGGAAAAAATTGCCCTACCCGCCGACGAAGATATTCATTCGCATATTCAAGCGCGAGCGTATAGTCGAAGTGTGGGCGGGCCGCAGCCGAGAGTCGCAGCTTGAGATGTTGAAAGCTTATAACTTCTGCGCCACATCGGGCAGCCTCGGCCCCAAGCGGCGTATGGGAGACGGGCAGATACCCGAAGGCTTCTATTACATAGACCGCTTCAACCCGGTGAGCAATTTTCATCTCTCGCTCGGGGTCAACTATCCGAACCAGTCGGATCGCACACTCGGAGTGAAGGGGCGGCTCGGAGGAGACATATTCATTCACGGCGACTGCGTCACTATAGGCTGCGTTCCCATCACTGATGATGGAATAAAAGAGCTTTACCTGATAGCAGTCGAAGCAAGATCCTCAGGACGATCTCGAATACCCGTGCATATCTTCCCCAGCAGATTCGACCGGAACGGGATGAAGCAACTGGAGAGCTACTCTCTCAACAACGAGACGCTGAGAAATTTCTGGATGAATCTCAAAGAGGGATACGACTTCTTCGAACGGCACCGCCGATTGCCGACCATCACGGTAGACCAGCGAGGGAGATATATTGTTAGGGGCTGAGGCCAGGCTGCAAAAGCGTATCAGCGACAGACGCATCGAATACATATTTGTGTTGCTTGTGCCTTGAGTAATCGAGTCCCTGAGAATTAATTCCTTCCTCAAAGCGCGCCCTTTCCTCTGACAAGCGATTTCGGATATGCTGGGAGTATAGTATTCGGTGTTTTTTCGGAGGTAAGGCAGATGACTGCGCAAAACTATCAACAACTTATTATCGAGGGTATCAAAGGACTGCCGCCCGATGTTCTGGCTGAGATTGCGAATTTCGTTTATTTCATCCGCAAACGGGCGATGCAGCCGCAGGACTTTGAAGAAGAACTGCACAACGCCTTGCTCAATGTCGAGCTAAAGCAATTGAGCCATCAGGAAGAGGAACACCTGGAAAAGGAATTCGAAGATTATGAGCGCCTCTACCCCCGCGAGTGAATTCGTCACCGATACGATGGGCCTGGTGCTGCGAATCGAACATCGCCAACTGGGACCGGCTGCTAAATCTATCTTTGAAGCGGTTGAGTCGGGAACCGCAACGGTTTATGTACCGGCGCTGGTCTTTGCAGAAATACTCTACCTGTCCGAGAAACAGAGAATAGGCATTTCGCTCGAAACAGTAGAAAACTACATGAATCAGTACCCGAATTATAAAGAATATCCTATGAGCTTTGCCGTTATTGAGTCAGCGGCTCAAATCACTGACATTCGCGAGCTACATGACCGATTGATTGCAGGCACGGCTCACCTGCTCGGTTTGGATTTGATCACGAACGACCCGATTATTCAAGCATCCGCCTTCGTAAATACTGTGTGGTAGTGTGGTTCTGGAAAAGGCATAAGCCGCCGGGCATTGCACAACCCGGCGGCTTTGGATTTTACACTCACGTCAAAGGACGAAGACGATAGAGTAATACCCTCTGATTTCGCCCGCGACTTCTTTTCCTCAAATCCTCAATCGTAATACTCAAGGCCGAGGTGAGTGATCAACTCTTCGCCTCTCAGATGGCGCAGCGTGTTTTTGAGCTTCATCAACTGTATGAACAGGTCGTGCTCGGGGTAGAGACCGGGCGCGGTCATCGGGCTTTTGAAATAAAAAGAGAGCCACTCCTGTATGCCGCGCATTCCGGAACGCTGCGCAAGATCGAGGAACAACGCAAGGTCTAAAACTATCGGCGCTGCGAGTATCGAATCGCGGCAGAGGAAATCGACCTTGATCTGCATCGGGTAGCCGAGCCAGCCGAATATGTCTATGTTGTCCCACCCCTCTTTGTTGTCGCCGCGCGGCGGATAGTAGTTGATGCGGACTATGTGGCTGAAATCCTTGTAGAGCGCCGGGTAGACATCGGGTTGC
>JAKEHD010000471.1 GCA_022615215.1 Blastocatellia bacterium | reverse complement strand
TGATGCCGAAGAACTCTTTCTGTATGGTTTCGGTAATCGGGCCTCGGCGACCTTCTCCGACCGTCACCTTGTCGACCGAGCGAATGGGCGTTATCTCGGCAGCCGTGCCTGTGAAGAAGACTTCGTCGGCTATGTAGAGCATCTCGCGCGGGATGGCGCGTTGAACGACAGGGATATGCAGGTCTTTGCAGATATTGATTACCGAGTCTCGCGTAATGCCGGGCAGGATGGTCGAATAAAGCGGCGGGGTGAAGACGGTCCCTTTTCTGACGAGGAATATATTCTCGCCCGACCCTTCGCTTATGTATCCTTGAGGGTCGAGAGCTATGCCCTCGACGTAATCGTTGACCTTCGCTTCCATCTTTATCAACTGCGAGTTCATATAGTTGGCGCCGGCTTTCGCCATCGAAGGCATGGTGTTGGGCGCAATCCGCGTCCAACTCGACACGCATACGTCGACGCCTTGCTCGATGGCTTCTTCGCCGAGGTACTTGCCCCAGGGCCAGGCGCATACGAAGACTTCGACCGGGGCGGGAAAAGGATTGACCCCGAAATGGCCGTAGCCGCGAATGACCAACGGGCGCAGATAACACTCTTTATAGTCGTTCGCAAGCACGAGTTGTTTGCAGACATGCCTGATTTCGTCTTCGCTGTAAGGTATGGGCATTCTATAAATGCGGGCTGAGTTGTAGAGACGTTCTATATGTTCGTCGAGCCGGAATATAGCAGAGCCGCGTTTTGTGTTATAACAACGTATGCCTTCGAAGACCGATGAGCCGTAGTTGACCACGTGAGACATTACATGGATCGTGGCATCTTCCCATGGAATCAATTCGCCGTCGCGCCAGACAAACGCGCCATGTTCCGGTCCATTCATCATAATTATCCCTCCTGTTTAAAGTCGTTTAGAACATAAGGCCGACGCCCTGAGAGCAGCTACCTGTTTTACTTTCGACTGCCTTATGAGCGGCGTGATTGGCAAGAAACATAATACGGAGCGGCACAGATGTGGTCAAGCTATTTGAGGGCGGGCTTTTAAAGAGTCTCCGGGTAAGACGCCAGTTCCATTACCGGATTACAAGAGAACTTTTCTTCGTTGTAATGGGCGGTCACGCTCGGCCGAGCCGCCGGAGGATTTCGCGCGTGCTCCATTCGGAGGCATTAAGGTTGACATCCTTGAGAGCCTCTAAGTCTGTGCAGTTTTCAATAGCCGTCCATACTCTCTGACCGGCCCGAGGGTGCCACTTCCGTACCGCTTCCAGGCATAACTCCTGCGTCGTCATGAGTTGCCCTTTGGCAAGTCCTTCGGCAAGCCCTTCGGCAAGTCCTTCTCGATATATCGTTGATTCCATAAGACGATCTCTCCCGATTATTCTCTCCAACTGCTTCAAAGTATATTTGTTCTCTCCAAACGCATGCAAGATCGCAAGCAAATCCGATTTTTGCGCGGCGGGTGCTCGCTCTTCGATCTGTCGTGCCGCCTCCTCCACCCGCTTCAACGTCACTCCCTTCATCAACGGCACAAGAGCAGCCAATCCCGGCAACCCTCCTTCTATGGCTTCTCTCGCCTCCACCTCCCACATCCTCACACTCTCGAATCGCCATCGATTGATCTCTTTTCCGTGCAGCAACACTCGATAAACAGGCTCATCAACCTGACGATGACGGAACAGATATATGATCGTCGTGATGACAGGTGACTTGTACTGAGCGATCAGCCGGGTGTTGTAAATCAAACACCGCTCGTTCATCTCCGGGTCCGGCTCGGCTTGAAATTCCAGGTGGCGGTAATAGACCTCGCCTGCCGACTCTAATTCGTAAACGAAATCGACAGTGCGACGCATATCGGGGAGTTCAACGGTGTCAGTCGAAACTATATAGGCGTGTGGGTCGCCGACGAGAGTGAGCAGATCATTCGGTCGCAGGCGGGCGAGCACTTTGCATCGTATGTCGGTTTCCATTGGGCGCGCAAACCTATTTCGTATAACGCGACAGGGCCTCTTCCCATTTTCCCTGCGCTCTGAGTATCAGTTCGATCACCTCGCGGACGGCTCCGCGTCCACCCCCGCGCTCCGTCACAAGATGAGAGTATTCTTTGACCTCTCCGACCGCGTCTGCGACCGCTACCGAAAGGCCCGCACGCCTGAGCAGAGGTATATCGACCACGTCGTCGCCCACGTAGCAGACCTCTTCATCCTTGAGACCCTCTTCGGCCAATATCTTTTCGTAAGAGTCGAGTTTGATCCAGGCTTTTTCGTAGAGGTGAGCTACGCCGAGTTCTTCGGCCCGCTTGCGAACGGCGCGCGACTCGCGCCCGCTTATGATAGCGACGCGGATTCCGGCTCGCGCCAGCATAACCATAGCGTGACCGTCTTTCACGTCGAAGGTCTTCACTTCATCGCCATCCGGCAACAGAGTTATAAGCCCGTCCGTGAGCACTCCGTCGCAATCGAGTATCAGCAGCCTCACCCTGCGCGCGCGTTCCAATAATTCATCCGATAGCTCGATCACTTGCATTCCCTTAACAGAAGAAATCCTTCAATTGATCGAACCGCTCGATCATCACGTCGGGCGAAGTCTTGTGCAACTCCTCGGCCGAGCGGAAGCCATAGGAGGCCGCCGCTATGAGAGTGCCCGCCCTGCGGCCTGCGATCACGTCGTTTTCGGTATCGCCTATCATAACGGTCTCTTCAGCCTTTCCTCCGAGGCGATTTATCGCCTCAAGGACCGGCCTCGGGTCGGGCTTGCGCTCCGCTACAGTGTCGCCTCCGATTATGCAGTCGAAATGCTTCGCTACGGCGAACCGCTCAAGTATCATCTCTGTGAAGCGCACTTCCTTGCTTGTGACGACCGCCTTGCGCTTGTCCTTGAAATGCGCGAGCGTTTCGGCCACGCCCGCGTAGAGGCAGGTGTTGACGAACATCTGCTCGGCGTAATGTTTATGCATGAGGGCTATGCCGTCGGCGTGGAGGAAATCATCGGGCGGGCGGCCTTCGGGGTGCGTGGCCGTAAGCGAACGGTAGACGAGCACACGGACCCCGTCGCCCACGAACCCCGCAACCGTTTCTTCATCGAGCGCAGGGCGGCTCAGTTCTTCGAGCATCAAGTTAACAGACCTTGCCAGGTCGGCTCTCGAATCTATGAGCGTCCCATCAAGGTCGAATAGCATAATTTCAACTGTAAACATTTTCGTGTCCGTTGTAAGCGGTCCCTCGTCCGACGCATCTCGCCGCTGGTTGAAAATAAAAGACAAGCGACGGAAGAAAGCAATCCTTATCGGCTCTCATTCCGCCTCCGTCAATCGCGCTGATTACATCGGCATCTTCACGCTGGACGCTGAATTTCATGGTCCTTCATCTCTGAAGATGTGCGTCATGGGAATCAAGACGTTATCACAAAGCGAGCATCCGCCTCAATGAAAGTATCGGCGATGTCTGCATAATCGCGATAGGGCGGCGAATGAGGGGTGTGGTTTTATAAAGCCGTGCATTCGTTCGACATTGTTGCGGATTGCGCCTGTTTGCGAGCTTCGAAGGTAAAGGAGTTTTGGCGGGCTTCATCCGTTGAAGAGTCTCTATAATGTTGCGATCATCGGGTCCGCATTTCCTTCACGCGGTCGAGGAGTTTGCGGGCGAACTTCTGCGCATCGGGGGATTCCCGGTTGGCCCTGAGAAGCTCTTCGAATTCGCGCTCGGCATCCTCGATAAGCCCCGCCTCTGTATACAGGATACCCAGCGTCAGGTGCGCGTTTGCGTCCTTCCGCTTTGCGATCTCCAGTTCGTCCGCCTTCGATTTTTCCAGAACCTTGAACCTGAGTTTTTCATCAGAAGACCCTGGCTGCGGATCCATAAGGCTTTCGTCTGCGCGCACGCCTATGACCTGCCAGGCATAAGCGACGCCGCGAGAGAGAGCGGACGGCACAGTCCATTCCGTCTTCGACAGCAGCGCGCTCGCGGCGGCTTTCTTTTTTGTTTCATTGTCTTGCGTAAGTTCATAGATTTCGACTATATAGCCTTTCGCTTCGTCTATGACGGGCCACTTGAAGGTTGGGCGGTCACTCAACACTACAGTGCCCTCCGGGCTGAAACTGTCCAGGGAAAGGGTCGCGCCCGCGGGGCTTCTGACAGTCCTGGCTTCTGCTATGAGCGACTCAGGCACAGACGGTCTCCACGCCTCAATGTTTTCGACCACAGCGAGCACTCTCGCATCATCCACCCCTTTGGCTCGGCCCCGTCTGTCTACGGTCACAGGTCCGCCTGCTCCGTTGGCGATAACGAGCGGTCCCCGATGCGTCGCAGATCCCGTCAGTCCTGTGGGCGGATTGGACGGCGCTTTGGATGTGTTTATGTCGATCAATAAAACGGACGTTACTGCGATGACCAGCACCGCCGCCGCAGCCGTAGCGGCCACACGCACCAGAGACCAGTTGGCGGACGGGCTGAACAGAGCGAGCAGCCTTCCCCGAAAAGTCCGCGAAGGTGTCGCCTCAGCGGACGTTTTGCTTCGCTTAACAGCGGACGTTTTGCTTCGCTTAACAGCGGACGTTTTGCTTCGCTTAACAGCGGACGTTTTGCTTCGCTTAACAGAG
>JAKEHD010000065.1 GCA_022615215.1 Blastocatellia bacterium | reverse complement strand
GCCCCGAAGCGCGCGTCGTGCCATAGCTTTCGCCCACGAGAAACAATGGCGAAGACCATCGCTTGTAGCGCGTGAGATAAAGCCTTATGAATTCGCCCACCGATTCTATGTCGCCTTGCAGCCCGAAGAACTTTTTTCCGAGTTCAGGCTTCACAGGGCGGCTGTAGCCCGTGCCCACAGGGTCGATGAAGACGAGATCGGTCTGATCGAGCCATGTGTGTTCGTTATCGACGAGGCGATAGGGCGGCGCGGGCATCCCTCCATCATCGAGCATCTTCACTCGGCGAGGACCGAGCGCGCCCAGGTGCAGCCACACGGATGACGAGCCGGGTCCGCCGTTGAAAGAGAACATCAAAGGCCGCTGCGAAGCCTGGCCCGCGTTGTCGAGCGTGTAGGCCATGAAGAATATGTGAGCTTCCGTTTCGCCCGACCGGTTTCTTATAGGCATCATCCCCGTAGTGACGGTGTACTTGAGCGTCTTGCCGTTGGCTCGGATTTCGTGACTCGTGACGACGGGTTTTTCGTCGACCATCACAGGTTTCTCTTTTTGCGATTTCTCTTCGGCTTTCGGCGCACTCTCCTGAGCGGGAGGCTGCGTCGGCCGCTGAGGCAGGGCCATTAACATAATCGTGCAAAGAAGTATGTATGCGATCAAAACGTTCACCTCCTGTGGTTGTTATTTCATTGCCAGGTTTTCAATGAAGAACTCCATCATTCTATCTTGCGAAATGCCGGAATGTCCGCGATCGGGGCCGACCTGGAGCTCGAAACTCTTTCCGGCCCTTTGCAACGCTTGAATCAGTTGCAGGCTGTTTGACGGATGCACGTTGTTGTCGGCCGTTCCGTAGTAGAGCATCAACCTGCCTTTCAGGTTGTCGACATATTTCATCGCGCTGCCCGCGTCGTAGCCTTCTTTGTTCTCCTGCGAAATCCACATGTAGCGTTCCGTGTAGATCGTGTCATAGTGACGGAAATCCGTGACCGCCGATGAGGCGCAAGCGGCCTGAAAAACATCCGGGTGGCGCAAGAGGCACAGCACAGATGCGTAGCCACCATAAGACGTGCCGAAGATGCCCACGCGGTTTTTGTCGACATAAGGTCTGCTCCAGAGCGACTTCACGCCCGCCGCCTGATCGTCCATTTCGACTGTGCCGAGCTTCATATAGATTGCATCGAGGAATCGTTTGCCTCGCCCTCCTGCGCTGCGCGAATCGAGCGTCGCCACGAGGAATCCATACTCCGTCAGCGGATTGGGCAGGGTGAATGTTTCGCGCGCTCCGTTCGTCGCCGGGCCTGCATAAACAGAGACGAGCAGCGGATATTTTTTATTCGGGTCGAAGTTCGACGGAAAATGAAGCAACCCGTGAAGATCGGTCGCGCCGTCAGCAGCCTTGTATTTGATGAGTTCCACGCGCTTGAGACCGAGTTGCTCGAATTTGCTCGTGTCGCTTTTGACCAACTCTTCTACAACTTTGCCGTCGGCATCGATCAACCTGGTCACAGGCGGGGTGTCGTGCGTCTGAGCCACGTCGATGAAATGTTTTCCGTCGGGCGCGATGTTTACGTTGTGATTGAAGGCGGGGTCGGTGAGTCGCCTGTCGCCTTTGCCGTCGAGGCCGACGCGATGAAGCTGAAGCTTCATGTGATTGTCGCCGCTGCGGGCCATATAATAGAGCAGCCCCGCTTCTTCGTCGACACGCTCGATGCCGCTGACTTCGAATGCGTGATTAGTGAGCGGAGCGATCAACTTGCCGCTCAGATCATAGAGGTAGAAATTCCGCCACCCGGTGCGCTCCGAAGCCCATATAAAACGCTTGCCGTCCTTGAGATACTCTATCGCGGGAGTGTTCGTGGTCCAGCTTGGCAGCCACTCTTCGCGGACGATTACGCGACACTTTCCCGTCTCAGGGTTGCAGGCCGTGAACTCCATTATGTTCTGACGGCGGTTAGTGCGGTTGAAGAGCAATTCGCTTCCGTCGGGCGACCAGGAGACGTTATAGATGTAATGGCCTATCACCGAATTATCGAAAGGCTTGCCGTCGCGCGCATCGACATGGATTGTCTTCTTCGAAGCGATGTCATAAATCAAAATGTCTGCGATGGGATTCGGCGTGCCGACTTTCGGATACGCCTCTATGTCCATCTTGCTTTGCAGTTTCGTCTGGTCGAGTTGCAGGTAATAATCCTGCACAGGGCTCTCATCGAAGCGATAGAAGGCGATCTTACGACTATCGGGCGACCACCACATGGCTGAGTTCTGACGGAGTTCTTCGCCGTAAACCCAGCTTCCTGTGCCGTATTTGATGCGGGTCTTCTCGTCGCCGTCGGTAGTGATGGCGATGGTGTTTTCGCCGCTCGCATCGCCGAGCCATAGATTACGGTCACGGTAGAAAGCCTTGAGCTTTCCGTCGGGCGAAAGGGCTGAAGAGAATTGCCGCCCGCGCTCCACTCCGCCCGGCCGCCTGCGACCTCCGGGCCTTCTGCCCTGAGAGTCATCATCGCCAACTGTCGCCTCTCCCGTTTCAGCAGCCTGCCGCGTGGCGATTCCGTAGCGATAAGCTTTTCCGTCTTTCCTGTAATCGAAAGCCTTGCCTCCATCCTGCCATTTCACGGCAATCGAACCCATCTTGACGGAGCCAGGAATCGCGGTTCTCATCTTCTGATACTGCTCATATCCGGGCATCGTGCGGAGGCGGTCCTGAGCGCCCGATGTCACGGGAATCGCGCAGAGCGCGAACAGGAGAACCGCAGCGACTCTTTTGCTCAGACAGCTTTGAGTAAAGTTCTTCATCGATCTAAATCTCCCTCTCGAAAGTGCCTACTGATTGTTTATCGTTTCAGTCGATCCACTGGTGATTCGAGCCTTTTTGATAATCAGCCCTCAGTCTGACGACTGATAGCTGAGGACTGATAGCTGACGGCTGACGGCTGATAGCTGAAAAGTGCGATTCGTGATTGTATGATAACGAGGCCGAAAAATCACGCTAAAATTAGCGGAATAGTGATCGGACGGCCCTGCGGCAAGAGAGCTTTGCCCGGATTTATCAAGCGTGTATGATTGAGTGTGTTGTCCGCGCACGGTTTCGGATTCGACTTATGAGCATTATCAATGATGAGCCGGTTTATGAGGACGCGCTGGGCCATTACGAGTTGGTCAGGCGGGTAGGCCATCGCATCCTCAAATGCAATCCGCCTTATGTCATAGGCGTTTGCGGCTCGTGGGGCGCGGGCAAGACCAGCTTTCTGAGGATGCTTTGGACATACCTGGGCGGGCCGTTCGAATTACCGAATCGTGAGAGCGCAAATCTAACTGACGATGAGCGCAAAGAGAGGTTCGAAGAATCGCGCGCTGACTTCGATGAATTGGTCGGTAAAAGAAATCTGGAGTTGATCTGGTTCAATCCTTGGCAACATCAGTTCGAATCAAGCCCGCTCGTGGCCCTGCTTCATGAAATCCGCCGACACTTCAGCTTCAAGCCTGGCTTGTTCGATAAAGCCGGAAAGATTATCGACGTCGCAAGCTACGCGACGCTCAACGCATTGGCGGAGGTCGGAAAGAGCATCAAGATTCCGCTGCCGAGCGCCAAAAGCATTATGGAGGGCGAGCGCGAGTACGACGCCGAGCATTTCTCTGCGGCCCTGACTTCGCAACGCTTCCGCGATTTCTTCGAAGGCGCGATTCGTACTGTCACCGAAGAAAAAAAAGGCAAAAAAGGATTGCTCGTGATCTTCATAGACGACCTCGACCGCTGCGAGGGGGATGTGGCCTATCGCCTGCTCGAAGCCTTGAAGCTCTATCTCAACGCGGACAACTGCGTTTATGTGCTCGGACTCGATCAACAGCACCTCGAAAACTCGATTGCGAAAGCGCTGTCGGGCGAGAAAGAAACCTGGCGCTATCGCCCGATGGCGCGCGATTATTTGAGCAAGATATTTCAAACCCTCTTCCATCTGCCTGTGCCGCGCCGCACGTCGGAATATGTCGAAAAGGTACTCGATTCTCAGGATGAGGATTTCAAAAGACGGCTCGACGAGCTTTTCGCATTGACGGCCAACGATTGGCCGAAGCTTGTTCGGGCGCTGGATGAAAACCTGCCGCACAACCCCCGCAAAATAAAATCGTTCATCACTTCGTGGAAGCTCTACCTGGATTCGCTTCCGAAGATTGAGAATGAGAACGATAGGCTCGATTGGCGGTTGACGTTGATACTTCATTACCTGGCGCAGTTCGAAGAGCCTCTGTTTCGCAAAGTGGAAGAAGCGCCCGCCTTCTACAGCGATCACATATTGAAATTCTGTCGAGGCGAGTTCAGTGTCAGTCCCCATCCGTTGTTCTATGGGCTAGAGCGGCCTTATGAAATGTCGAGGATCGATGAAACCGGCAATTTAGATGATGAAAGCGGCGGTTTAGATGATCCGGGCTCAACGTCAGGCAGCGAGCAGAAAAAAGACGAAAGCAAGCCGCTCGCGGAGCCGCGCATATTCTGGATCAGCCGCCTCGTCGTACAATTGGCGAAAGAGACCACGCTCATGCCTGACGACGAATTCATTCACCGCCACCTGTTGCAGACTGGTGACAAGTCGCCGGAGCCAATTGCAGAGGAATGATCAATGACGAGCATACTTAAAAAGAACATTGAGGGCGATTACAAGCTACTGCTCTCCTGGCGCTATAACATAGTCGAGTTCCTCGGCCTGCCGAGCCTCAAGGAGAATCGCCCGCTGACGCTCGAAGAGATTTACGTGCCTCTCAGTTTCACCTGGGAGCCGGGCGGACGGGGAGAACGCTTCTACCTGCCCGCAGCGTTGAAAGCGAGCCGCCAACTCGTCGTGCTTGGCGACCCCGGCAGCGGCAAATCCACACTCGTCAAGTTGATAACCCATTCGTTCGGGCGGGCCGCAAAGACCCCGCTTGCAAGAAACTTCGGGCCGCTCGTGCCTGTGCCCATCATCCTGCGCGATTACCGGGTCCGCAATTGGAAATCGAAAGAAGACATGTTGAGCGATTTCATCAGCCAGCTTGATGAAGAGGTTCGCGATTCCGTCACGGTCGAATGGCTTCTTGCGCCGCTCAGGGAAGGGCGCGGCTTTCTGTTGATCGACGGACTGGACGAAGTGGGCAGTCGTCAGGACCGGCTTCATCTCAGAGATAAAATCATATATCCGTTGCTCGCGGAGATGCCGGAAAGCTATGCGATTTTGACCAGCCGCATCATCGGCTATGACGAAGTGCCGTTTGCAGGATCAAGCGTATACGAAGCTGCGGCTAAGGGCACAATACCTCCGCTGTCAAAGTTTGCGGAGACACTAAACCGCATCGTTAGCGAAGCGCCGCTTGAAGTATCAGATTTATACGAAGCCATGGCCAAACCTCAAGAGGTGCCATTTGCAGATTTCAGAGAAGACCTTAAGACCGCACTCCTCCAGCGACATCTTTCTTCCCTTCGCCAATGCTATGTAGCGCCCTTCAATGACGAAGACATTGAGCAATTCATCGCCCGATGGTACGGGGCGCGCGAGCCTGATACGGAACGCCGCCGCATCGGGATGGAGTCGTTAGGCCGCGCTTTGAATCAGAACGACCGCATAAAGCGGCTGGCAACCAACCCGTCGTTGCTTACTCTCATGGCCTTGATCCATCGCGTGATGAATCTGCCTTCGGGCCGCGTGAAGCTCTACGACAAAATAGTCGAAGCCTATCTTGAGACCATTCAGACCTATCGCAAGCTGAAGCAATATCCGGCTTCGCTCGATCAGATGAAACGCTGGCTGGCGCGTGTTGGTTGGGAGATGCAGACCCACCGCGCCAGAGATGAAAAAGAAGATTTGCTTGTCTCGAAAGAACAGGTTTTAAAATGGCTCGCGGAAGAGATAGCTATAGATCGCCCCTCGCCCGAAGAGGAAGCCGAACAGTTTCTCGATTACGTTGCGCGGCGGAGCGGCCTGCTCATCCCGCGCGGTCCCGCTCAATTCTCTTTCGTTCACCTGACCTTTCAGGAATACTTCGCGGCCTTCCATCTTCGAGGTCAGCTTGGGCGATTCGACAGGCTTGCTGCAAATTGTGCAAACCTGGTCAAAGAGCGTCACTGGCACGAAACATTGAGCCTGTTGTTTGAGATGCTGGCCGAATTTCCGGGAGCGGGAGACGACCTGTTGGGCGAGTTGATAAACAAAGCGGAGAGCGATTCCGACATTCGCGAAGGCGCGGCGGAGTTATTTGCGGCTTTGCTGTTGGATGAACACAGTGGCTTGAGCTTGAGCAGACAGAAAGAGGCGGCCGAATTTGCGCTTGCTCTGGCGTGCGATGATTACAATGAATCGGTGATTATGAAATTGAAAGAACTGCCGTTGGAGCGATTCGACAGTTGGGTAGCTCTATGGATGAATAATCGTTTGGACGAGGCGGAGTCGGAGAGTATAGGCCGGGATTTCTTCATCGTGGGAAATGAATTGCTGAAGGACTTGACGGAGCGATTAGGAAAATGGGTTACTCAGCGCGGTGATTTGATGTGGACTGAGGAGCAAATCGAAGACATCACTCTGGTTGCTGGTGAAAGCGTCGAGGTATGCGACTGGGCAGCACAGCGATTGCCTTTGACAGCATGGTTGTTGCCTCTTGTCTCATTTTATTATTTGTGGGAAGAATTAAGTTTGGCTGAACTCAACTTCCCCACACTTTCCGCAACCAGTAACCAATCTCCCCGGCATCGCTTGCTTATCCAGTCGAGCCTGGCTGTTGGCATCACCAATTCTCAAATAATAAAGCAAATAACATCAGGTCTGGATCGATCTCTGGATCGGTTTCTGGCTCGGACTGTGGCTCAGGACCAGAGGCTGGCTCGGGCTCAGGCTCTCGCTCGGAGCCTGGCTCGGTCTCGGTCTCGGTCTCAGGCTTGGGGCTTGGCTCGGGCTCAAGCTCGGGCTTGGGGCCTAGCTCAGGCTGGGGTTGTAGTTCTGTCTCGGAATCCGGATCCGGATCTGGCCCTAGCTCTAATCGCTGCAATTTCATCGCCGCGCCCTGAGCAAATGGAAAACCATGGAGATATTGCCGCGCTGATGGCTGAGGCGGAATGGTTGTTCTTTTCGCCCGATGCTTCCAGCGATGAATTCAACTCGACAATAAACTCACTGCGAAAACTGACAGAAGCAAAAGACGACTGGACCCGTCTGCTCGCGCTTTCCAGCCTGCTGCTGCTCGGAGCGGGAACGCCGCAGATGTGCGCTGAACGAAACGCGCTCCTCGATAAAGGCATACTGCACAGCAAGGAATTTTCTTTTCCGCAGGAATTGCACCCTGAAACAGAAACAGATGCGTTTCGCAAAGAACTGCCGGAGGTTCTTCGAATAGCTTTCCTGCACGACCCCGAAGAACCCTGGCTCACGCCTGAAAAATTCGACCCCTCGAATCCCGACTCGCGTTACTTTCTGTCGCCCCCGCGCGAGTTCTTTGCGATTGCGGCTGAGGTGTTGGACCCGGAAGGCAAAACCGAATTGGCGAAGTGGCGGAAGCGGTAGAGCAACCGGAAGGCTGCCCTTACAACCAGTTATCCATAACGCGAGTTCGATATAAGAAAGATATTCGACTCAAAGCCCTGAAAGGGCGTGATTCGATAGCCCAGGGCAGCGCCCTGGGAGGAGAAGAGGTCGTAAAATCCGCAAGCCCTGAAAGGGCGGAATATGTTTTATGTAGTCAGTAATTATCGCGCCCCTTCAGGGCTTGTGTAATGAAAGCTTTCAGTCCTGGGGCGACACTTCGCTTTGCCCCAGGCTATTGAATTTCGCCCCGTTGGGGCTTTGGGGATAACCTCTGAAAGAAGTTGCCCGCCCTCAATGACCAAACTCAATTGCCGGTCACTTCCTTCGATTTGTCTTCCTTCTTTGGCAGTTCAGGGTTTGCGAAATCCGGCAGCGGGTCGCCCCATATATAATGGTTGAACCAGTAGAGATTGTGCTGCATGACCGCGCGCATCGATCTGGGTTTTGTGATGCCATGCCCGTAGCCCTTGTATACGACCATCTCTACTTTCACGCCCCGGTCTTCGAGTCCCTGACGCAGTTCGTAAGCGTTCGGAATCGGCACGCGGCGGTCGAATTCGCCGTGCTGTATGAGCGTCGGCGTGCGCGCCTTTTTGATGTAGGACATGGGCGATGTCTTCTCATAGATTTCGGGATCGTCCGCAGGGTCGTCGCCCAGATAGTTTATCGTGAAGGGCGTTATGTCCGTGTTGTAATAATATGTCGCCCAGTTCGATATGCCCGCCCCGACCGATATTGCCGCAAAGCGATCTGAAGACGCCGTAAGAAACGCAGAAATATAACCTCCCTGGCTCCAACCCATGCAGCCCACTTTGTTGGGGTCTACCCATCCCTTGCCTACCAGATAGTCCACTCCTGACAGAACGTCCCACGCATCGCCCACGCCGAGGTTGCGCACGTTGAGCTTGCGGAATTTCTCTCCGTACCCGGCGCTGCCGCGATAGTTCACCTTCAGTATCAATGCCCCGCGCGCAGCCCATATATCCGAAGGGTAATAGCGTATGTCCCGAATCAGCAGCACGGGCATATCGATTCCGGTCGGGCCTCCGTGAATTATGCATAGCAGCGGGTACTTCTTCGACGGGTCGAAATCCGCAGGTTTTATCAACACTCCTTCGATGGTCGCGCCGTCCTTGCTCTGCCACGAGATCACTTCGCGAGCGCCGAGGATGAACCGCTTTGTCTGCTCGGTCATGTTAGTCAACGCGCGAGGCGAGAAGTTCTTCACATCAGATATGAATACTTCGTTCACAGACGTTGGCGAGCTTGCCGTAAAAGCCATGCGTTTTCCGTCTCCGGTCAGTGAAAACGATCCGGCAACAAAATCGTCCGGGCCTGAAACGCGAGTGATCTTTGAGGAATCTGGATCAACGCGGAACAGGTGCGAGGCGGTCTTTTGAAGCCCTGAAAAATATATGCCGTCCGAGTTCCATTCTATGAGACCGGGGTTCTCGTCGAAGCTGTCGGTGATAGAATGCGGAGCGCCCCCCTCGGCAGGGACTACTGCCAGCCGCGAGTTGTTTGCGAAATATACACTGTTGCCCATAGCCGATGAGAAGACTATATGCTTGCCGTCGGGCGACCATACGGGGTTGCTGTCCGGCCCGGCAAGCGACACGATCTTTTTCACCGAGTCATCGCGCAGGTTCAATATGTACACATCGGAGGTTGCGCCCTGAATCAAATCGGGATTCACACTCGCGCTGAAAGCTATCTTGCTGCTGTCCGGCGACCAGGAAAACGATCTCACGTTGAAGTCTTTCCCTTTGGTGCGCTGCTTTCCCGCGACGGGCGCGTTCATCGCTTCGGCCACGTTCAGGGTCGATATGTGCGTGTGATTGTATTCCTTGCGCACGACCTCGTAATCGCCCAGATGCTCTTTGCGCTCCTTCATCGCTTTCGCCGAGTCTTCAGCGGCGGTGAAGGCTATCTCCTTGCCGTCCTCAGACCATTCGTAGCCGCCGACCGAAGTTTCCGATTTGGTCAACTGAATGGCTTCTCCGCCGATGGGCCGGATAGCGAATATCTGATTCTTATTTTCCGAGCGACTGCTCGTGAAGGCGAGCCACTGGCTGTCGGGCGACCATTGAGCATTGCCTGCTGATTTATCGCCCCGCGTGAGTTGAAACGTTCTGCCTGTGCCGGTGTCTGCGAGCCTTATGTGAGTGACGTAAGCGTCCTGTTTGAAGTCGGTTTCTGTGACGCCGTAGGCCACCCATTTGCCGTCGGGCGATATTTGAGCGCCGCCTGCGGATTTGACCGTCAACAGGTCGTCGATGGTAGGAACGCGCGGGTGCGAATCCGCAGCGAACGTCAGTGGAATGTAAAGGCTTGTTAAGACGAAGATGCTCAGTAAAACGATAGCTCGTTTAATCATAGTCGAACGAACTCCTATCAACTGATGAAATGTTTGATGAAGACCGAACGCCCCTCCACCATAATGCCGCCTGTCCACTGTAGAATGCTCTGCGTTCCACTGTCGAGTTTTCAAAGCCAGGTTGCCTTTTCGGCCCGGACGGCTTCGATAGAGACCGCCTCGCCGTATGCGCTCACTTTATTCGCCTCGGATGATTTTGTCAATTTGGCAGGGACGATTCGAAGGCTCAGACGAAGCGGAGCCTTTAACGGGGGTGCGGTTCCAGAAAGTCGGTCAACTGGCAACGAAGATATACTGCGCGCGGGATGAAATGACAATTTTGAGCGGAGATATATACTACGCGCGGGATAAAATGAACCTTTTTCAGCGCCGCAACCTATTTGGAGTG
>JAKEHD010000470.1 GCA_022615215.1 Blastocatellia bacterium | reverse complement strand
CGGCGACGCGGCGACGCGGCGACACGGGGACACGGAGATATGAAAGCTACTCTTTCACCGCGTCTCCGCGTCTCCCACTCTCCGCGTCGCGGAAGGGAGACGGTTGAATGATTGGAAGATTGAGCCACTTTCTAGAAATGCTCTGGCATGACGTGCGTTATGGCGCGCGGGCGCTCATAAAGAATCCCGGCTTTACGGCGCTCGCCGCATTGACGCTGGCTCTCGGTATAGGCGCTAACACGGCCATCTTCAGCGTTGTCTACGGCGTGCTGCTGCGCCCGCTGCCTTATGAAAACGGAGATCAGCTTGTCGTCCTTCAACAGCAGGCTCCGCTCGCCGGTGTGAACAATATGCCGTTTTCCGTAAAAGAGATCGCCGATTACCGCGAGCAGAACCAGACCCTCCAGGGCCTGGTCGAATACCATAGCATGAGGTTCACTCTCCTGGGCCGTGAAGAGCCTCAGCGGGTTCAGACCGGAGTGGTGTCGGCGAACTTCTTCGAGCTTATCGGAGTCAAGCCTCTAATGGGAAGGAGCTTTCTGCCCGCTGATGAAGAGCACGGAGCGGAGGCCGTTTTGATCCTCAGTTATCCGTACTGGCAGCAGGGGCACGGCGGCGACCCGAATATCGTCGGGAAAGTGTTCCAGATGAACGACCGCCCGCACCGGGTGGTCGGCGTGCTTCCTCCAATACCTCAATACCCCAATGAGAACGATGTCTACATGCCCGTGTCTGCCTGTCCCTTTCGTTCTTCCGATAGATTTATCGAGAACCGCAACTCGCGGATGATGAGCGTATTCGGCAGGCTGAAACCCGGCGTCACGACCGAGCAGGCGCAGGCCGATATTGGAACTATTGCCGCGCGGCTGAAGCAAGGCTACCCGGAATCATATCCCGACAGGCGAGGCTACGGGGCAAGGGTCGCCGCCTTGCAGGAGGAACTCACGAGCCGGGCGCGTCCGACGCTTATAATACTGCTCGTCACGGCGGGGCTTGTGCTTCTGATAGCCTGTGCGAACGTGGCCAACCTTATGCTCGCGCGAATGATTCGCCGAGAAAAAGAGATGGCCATTCGTCTGGCCCTCGGAGCAGGACGGGGCCGCATCTTATGCCAACTGCTGACCGAAAGCACTATGCTTGCGCTCGCAGGCGGGGCGCTCGGCATTGTGATCGCAACCCTGGGGCTTGACGTTCTGGCGGCCTTTGCCGCGAGGTTTACGACCCGCGCGAACGAGATCGAAATAGACGGCTCGGTCCTCTTGTTCACGCTGCTGATTTCTGTAGCGACGGGGCTCATATTCGGGCTGATGCCCGCGCTCGCATCGGGCAATGATTTGTCTGCTTCGATTAAAGAAGGCGGCGGACGCTCGACCGCAGGGAGCGGCAAGCAGCGCCTTCGCAGCCTGCTGCTCGTCGCTCAGGTGGCGGTCTCCTTCGTGTTGCTTATAGGCGCAGGGCTTATGGTTCGCAGCCTCATAAAACTTCAGGAGGTGGACCCTGGATTCGATTCGGACAATGTGCTTACGATGCGGATCAACCTGAATTGGTCCAAGTATACAACTCCACAGCAGACACGGGATTTCTATAAACGATTGCTCGAACGGGTGAAATCGCAACCCGGAGTGATGTCTGCGGCAGCCGCCTCTACGTTTCCGCTCAACCCTGCGGGAATAACGGCAGGCCCTCAAACCTTGAGCTTTCAGATAGAAGGCCGTTTGCTTGCGGAAGGTGAGCCTGCCCCGCAGGCCGACTTTCGCACGGCGAGTCCCGACTATTTTCAAACCGTAGGGGTTCCGCTCGTGGGTGGCCGCCTGTTTACGAACATGGACCATGAAGAAGCCCCCGGAGTGGCAATAATCAATCAAGCGATGGCCCGCCACCGCTGGGGTGATGAAGACCCTGTAGACAAACGTGTCTCTTTAGACAATGGGCAGACCTGGCTGACGATAGTCGGGGTAGTGGGTGATGTGAAGCAATACGGACTCGATAGCGAAGCGGCCGATGAACTTTACCGTCCTATGGCTCAAGGCGGCTTCGCGGGCAGGCTGCTGGTTCGCGCGGCGGTCGATCCCATGCAGATGGTTCGCCAGGTGCGCGAGACCGTTTACGGCATCGATCCAGAAACGGCGATAGACAGCGTTCAGACACTTGAGCGCGTCCGCAACGAATCGCTTGCGTCGCCTCGCCTGACCGCTGTTCTGCTGGGTCTCTTTGCGGCGCTTGCGCTCGTCATCACTCTGACGGGCATAGCCGGAGTGATGGCGCTCTGGGTGGGCCAGCGCACTCAGGAAATAGGCGTTCGCATGGCTCTGGGGGCTTCTCACTGGGCGGTCCTGCGAATGGTGCTCGGTCAGGGAGTGGTACTGGTAGTCATAGGTCTTGCGCTCGGAATAGCCGGATCATTCGCCTTGACGCATCTGATGTCGGGTCTGCTCTTTAATATCGAACCGACCGACCTGTTCACCTACTTCGCCGTGTCATCGTTATTGCTCGCTGCGGCGGTGGCGGCCTGTTTCGCGCCCGCCCGCCGCGCGACAGCAATCGATCCGATGACGGCATTACGTAGCGAGTGAAAGGCGACTAACTACAGATCACACAGATAACACGGATAAAGATTTCTGTCTGTGTAATCGAAGTCAGTACCCCGACCGTAAGGGAGGGGTTTATGTGAAATCCGTGGTTGATCCGAGTGGCATTGAAGAATTTGAGGAGAAAAAATGAAACGAAGGAACTTCTTGAAAAACAGCACGATCATGGGAATAGCCGCAATAGCGGTTGATGTCCCCCAAATATCCTGTCAAACAGCAAAGCCGAATGAGAATAAAGCGCCTTCATCGGCTGCCGCAAAGGGTAACAAGCTCACTCCCTCTGATAGAAGACCGATCCCCGTCGCCTTTGCCATCTCAAGGGGCGCGACGATGATCGATTTTGCCGGTCCCTGGGAGGTCTTTCAGGATGTAACTGTCAGAGACGAGGCGAGAAGGGTCTCGCGTCCCGGATTCAAACTCTATACGGTATCGGATAAGATTGACCCGATCACTGCTTCGGCCGGAATGAAGATAATTCCGGACTACACCTTTGAGACCGCGCCGATTCCCAAAGTGGTGGTTGTAGGCGCTCAGGCCGGGTCGCCCGCTTTGCACGAATGGCTGAAAAAGGTCATTGATGCGACCGATGTCATGATGTCTGTCTGCACGGGTGCCTTCCACCTTGCGAGGGCCGGATTGCTTTCAGGCAAACCGGCGACAACGCATCACGATTTTTTCGATATGTTTGAAGAGCGATATCCCGACGTCAAGTTGCAACGCGGCCTGCGGTTTGTCGAAGGACCGAAAATATCGACTGCCGGCGGACTGACCTCCGGTATCGACCTTGCGCTCAGGGTCGTCGAACGTTATTTCGGCCGCGAGGTGGCAGAGCGAACCGCTCTCTATATGGAGTATCAGAGTAGAAGTTGGATGGTTGAATAAAGACCTCTGAGGCGAGCTATGCAAACGCTGTTGCAAGATATGCGTTGTGACAGTCGCCCGTTGGCGAAGAGGTCGGGCTTTACTTCTTGTCGCTTTGCTGGCCTCCTACTTTCCGGCGCGGCGAGCGACGCGAGTGGGTCCACCTGTGGCGTTTAGAGGAGAATAATCGCGAAAACTATGCGGTCGTTCAAGAGACATTTCTGGCTCGCGCTGGCGCTCAGCTTGATTTCCACTGCCAGCGCGCCGGTCAAGGGCGGGCAGGCGGAGCGGGTGCGCGCGACAACCGTCTACGCTCCCGCCTGGTCGCCTGACAATCGTTTCATCACCTTCGAGGCGAAGCTCAACGACAAATGGGTAGTGATGCTGATCGGTGCAGACGGGACGGGGTTGCGGCGGCTGACCGACGCCTCCGTCAACAGCCATTCCGCGCACTGGTCGCCCGACGGCCGCTCGCTCGTTTTCCTCTCAGAACGCGGTGGCAGTCGGGATGTCTACACGATGAACGCCAATGGCGAACAGATCACGCGCCTGACCTATGATACGGCGCGCGAGTTCAGCCCGCGATGGTCGCCCGACGGGCGGTTCGTCGCCTACGGCACCGACCGCGACGGGCGAAAAGAGATTTATGTAGCGCGGCCGGACGGCTCCGCTCGCTTCAGAGTGACGCGCGAGGCTGTCGATATTGACGGACGTATCGCGTGGACGCCCGACGGTCGCCTCAGTTTTTATGCGACGCCAATGGGTGAGCGCAAAGGCGATGGAGCGCCCGCCCTGCTCTGGTTCATCAAGGCTGATGGCACTGGATTGACGCAAGCGACGCGAGAACCCCGGCGTGATTTCAACCCAAGTTGGTCGCCCGATGGCCGCAAGATCGCCTTTGATGCACACCAACGCGGCCTTTGGGAATCTGACGATGGCGGCTGGGAAATCTGGTCGCAGAACGCTGACGGCAGTGATCGCAAGCAATTGACAAGGAACTCGGTGAACGATTGGGGCCCGGCCTGGTCACCCGACGGGACGCGCATAGCCTACTGTTCCGGCTTGAACAACCGGTACGAAATCTGGGTGATGAAAGCGGACGGGTCGGGGGCCAGGCGGTTGACGTACCTGGTTTATGACGGCCCAGCGCCTGGTGAGCAGTAGACAGCGAAGGATGCCGAGCGAGGCTTACGACTTAAAAAAGGAGGGATCATTCAGGCGGCGATGTGAGAGCCGCCAAAATAAAGAGATCAAGGAGATAGTTGCTCAGTTTATGAATATTCAACCAATCCGCCTCCACTCATTGGCAGCAATGATAGCCGTAGCATTGCTGTTGGGTAGTATCATTCCGGCCTTCACCCCTGCTCAAGACAAAACGACAGTTGTATTCACTCATGTGAATGTGATCCCTATGGATCGTGAAGTAGTGCTTGAAGACATGAATGTGGTCGTAAGCGATGGAAAGATCGCGGCCCTAGGCAGAGCCGCTGACGTGCGGATTCCAGCAGGCGCAAAGGTGATTGACTCTCGCGGCAAGTTTCTGATTCCGGGATTGATGGACATGCACACGCATATGGGAACAGATCAATACGCGCCTCTCTATCTCGCCTATGGCATCACGCGCGTCCGCAACATGAGCCAAAGCGAAGATGGCGATCACTACAACCGCCGCCGCAGAATCGCCGATGGGACCATTACCGGGCCTGTGGTGTACTCATCAGGCCCGATAATGGTGAGCAACAATCCCGCTTATGCATTCAATGTCTCTTCTGCCGAGCAGGGGCGCGAACTCGTCCGCAAAAGCAAGGCCGATGGAGCCGACTGGATAAAGACCGCAAGGATGGATATGGATATTTTCCATGCCATTCTGGACGAGGCTCGCAAGCAGGGACTCCCCGTAGGCGGACACCTGCCAAGTCTCTCTGCTCCGATACTGGAAATCTATCGAAGCGGTTTCCGCTCGCATGAACACGTCACCGAGGTTTTTACATCCGAATCCTTTTTCAATATCTCTCCCGATGAGACGAAGTTGAAAGCCGTCGCGCAACAGATCAAAGAGACGGGCATAATCATCAGCACGATCCTCCACCGGGAGATGACCTGGAAGCGTATGCGTGAAGAGGGAGACGCCTATCTGACCGACGCCCGTGTGGCAGAGCTTCAGAGATTCACAGGAGAGAAAGGAGTGAAAGCCGCTCGCGAATTTCTCGAAAATCTTAAAAAAGAGGACGAGAAAGCGAGAGAGCGAACCGGCAAAATACTTGGGAACATTCCGTTCATACTCAAGATCGTCAAGGCATTGAATGATGCGGGGGTTCCGCTCGTCATCGGAACCGATTCGCACTTCTATTTTTCCTTCGCAGGCCTTTCGCTTCATGATGAGTTGGACTTGCTCCTCGAAGCGGGACTGACGCGATACGAAGCCCTCCGAGTGGCGACCTACAACGCCGCCCTACTTCTCGATGCGCTGGACAAACTGGGAACCATATCCGTCGGCATAGAAGCCGACCTTGTGCTTGTGAATAGCAACCCGTTGACCGACATCAAAACACTCAGGAGACCGGCAGGGGTGATGAAGCAGGGCCGCTGGTTCGATAGAAAAGAACTGGACGCGCTGCTGACAGGCACTAACTCAAAAATAATCGAAGGCAAGTCGGCTCAAACCGCCGGGCAGGAGGATCCCTCCCTCAATGTAGTTTACGATAACTTTTATCCCACGTGGTCGCCCGATGGTTCAAAAATAGCTTTCACTTCGACGCGGGACGGCAACCGTGAAATCTATGTCATTAATACCGATGGCTCTCAGGAGATCAGGCTGACCAGTAATCCTGCAAGCGATTGGGTTCCCGCCTGGTCCCCGGATGGCTCTAAGATAGCTTTCGTATCGGATAGAGACGGCAACCTGGAAATTTACGTCATGAGCGCAGACGGGTCGAAACAGACCCGTCTGACCGATAACACTGCCGCCGATGTGCGACCTTCCTGGTCTCCTGACTCTTCAAGAATAGTCTTCAATTCCAACAGAGACGGCCATAATGAAATTTACGTTATGAATGCCGATGGCACTGACCCGATCAGGTTGACCAAAACCTCAGCCCATAGTGACTGGGCCTGGTGGTCTTCGGATGGCTCCAAAATTCTTTTCGAGACCGTAAGAGACGGCCAATGGGAAGTCTATTCCATGAACCCTGACGGCTCGAATCAAACGCGATTGACCTTCAATACGGCTTCAGCCCCTGCCCTGTCGCCCGATGGATCTCTGCTCGCTATGCATACGACCAGAGGGAGAGATATTTTCGATATCTATGTTGTGAACAGAGACGGCACGGGCGAAAAACAATTGACCAAGAACGAAACCTATGACGGTCTGCCCACGTGGTCGCCCGATAGCTCAAAAATAGCTTTCACGTCATCCAGAAACGGTAATGACGAAATCTATGTGATGAACAGAGACGGCTCAAACCAAACCCGCCTTACGCATCAGCCATCAGGAGCCATAAACATTCTCGGCCTTATAGTGAGCGGAGATGTCGGCCAGGCTGTCAGGAGCTACAGAAAAATTCGCAAGTCTTATCCAGAAAGGATGCTTTTCAGAGAAGGCCGGATGAATTCTTTAGGCGAATTGCTACTTTCCAAGGGCAGGATAAAAGATGCCATCGAGGTTTACAAATTGAATGTCGATTCCTATCCGAAATCGGCCAATGCGTATGATGACCTTGCTGAAGCGTACCTGAAGAGCGGCGACAAAAAACTTGCCATCAAGAATTATGAGCAATCGCTCAAACTGAATCCGAAAAATCAAAATGCCGGCGACATGTTGAAAAAACTCAAAGGAGGCTCGAAATGACAGTCTCGACAACGCTACGCTTATTCACAGGATTCTGTTTTCTAACCGCAACTCTGATTAGCAGGTCGGCCCTATTTGGTAGAGCGCAAACCCCGGCCTAAACGACAGCGCCGGTGTCAAGGTACGCCGCCTGGTCCCCGAACGGGCAGGAGATCATTTCTCTGACGAGCTGTTCGATCTGTTCACGGAGAGCGAATCAGGGGAGTGCGAATCAGAACTTGAAGCCGGACGCGGAAGCGAGTATTTCTGAAGAGCCCGGTGCGGGAAAACCGCACGCCGGGATCTGTGCCGGGGCAGTGGGCAACTGGCCGTCCAACGGCGATGGCCGTAAGTCAACAATATGGAGATAACCTATGAACTCAATCGCTGCATTCATTAACACTCACCTTGGTTCGGCCGGGCGACGCCAGCGTGCATCGTCGAGGTTGACGCTGGCTTTGGCGGCATGGATGTCCATCGGCGTCTTCCCAAGCGAAGCTCTGGGGCAGACGGAGTCTGGGCCGACGGGCGTGAAGGCGTTCGAACACATGGCAGAGTACCTCACCCGCGGCACGGGGCAATGGCGGGCGGCCGCTCCACCGCGCAATGGCGGGCCGGATGCGCTGGGCCTGTGGTTTGAACGTGGGGCACGAGGTAAGCTGCTGGAGTTGACGGTCGTGATGTACTACGGCAACGAGGTTCGGGTCGGCTCAAAGAGCTACTGGTTTTGGCACCCCGGGCGTCGCGAGATCGTCTATCAGGAAGTTTTACCCAATGGCGGCATCCGGATGGGCACGACACACTTTACGGATGCCCGCACGTTCATTACCCTCACGAACGCGATTGGGCCGGATGGGAAGACGGCACCCAATCGCGGGGAGAATGTCATACTGAGCGAGAACGAGCATCGCACCACGGCTTATGCGCGGGACGCAGCGGGCAAATGGGTCGAGCAGCTCGCGCTCACGTGGGTGCGTGGATCCGAGCCGGCACGGAACGGCGCTAAGACGCAGGGTCGGTAGGAGTGTGGCCTCTGGCGCGTAATGACCAAAGGTGAGTCTCCGCACCGACTCGCGCTCCGGGTAGCACTTTTTCCAGAACTCGGACGCGTGTTTGGTTTCTGGGAGTACCTGTGAGCAACCTGGCTACGGGATGCAGGCGGCGTCGGCGCCTGTCGCGCATGATGCCGAGCGTCAGGCCGCTTCCTGAGCGAGCGATGGGAGGGCATCAGTGGGACTGGCGTCGCCTATGTGTATGTGTCTTCAAGGCGACGGGGAAGGACAGCACGAACCCCAGAACCGGGAACGTCGCTCACACTTATTCCTTGGCGTTCACGACGGCACCCGGTGGATCGGATTCCGTCACGGCATGGTACGAGGCCCCGAAAGCGCACTGAGGCGGGACGTCGCTTGGGACGATCGTCGATGACACGACGATGACGGTGCAGGCCCAGAACTTGGGGCCTTCATCAGGCACAGACGATGATATCCCAACGTCCATTCGCCGAACGGGCGTGGAGTCCGTCGGCGCGTTTGGCGGTGAACTCCTACAATTTTTCTATGAAACTACCGGGGAAACTTTTGAAAACGATTCTCTTCTCATCGCCGCATAAATATCTTGCCGTGTTGAGCCAGGATACTATTTTTGCCCTGCGAATGATGCGTAAAAATGTGGGCTTTACCATCTCGGCCGTGCTTACCCTGGCTCTCGGCATTGCCGCGACTACTATCATTTTTAGCGCCATTGATGCCGTGATTCTTCGCCCTCTGCCTTACCGAATCCCTGAACGGCTCGTCACATTGTGGAATGATTTTCCCGGCTCAAGCGATAAATCGACTGCATTGGTATCGGGTCCGGATTTCATCGATTACCGGCAACAGAGCCAACTCTTCGAAGGGATAGCCGGAGCTGTAGGTTTTTCGGTTCCCCTATCCGGGGATAGAGGCGCAGAGATGATCAGGATGGCTATGGTCACGGCCGACTTCTTTCCCTTGCTCGGCATTGACCCCGTGATGGGAAGACATTTTCAAGCCGACGAAGAGGGGCCGAATCAGCCTCGAATCGTTCTCCTCAACTATGACCTCTGGCAAACGAGTTTCGGCGGAGACCCTAATATCATCGGGCGAACCATCTCCCTCAATGGGCCGGGCGTCACGGTCATCGGAGTGTTACCGCCTGACTTTCAATTACTTCTGCCCGAAGAGACTCATCCGTCTCTGGCGAGAGCCGATGAAATAAAAGCCTGGGAATTGTTCCAATTCGATCTGGCCACATTCCCGCGAGAATCCAATTTCCTGGCTGCCATCGGGCGGCTGAATCCAGAGGTCTCGATTGAGCAAGCCCGCTCGGAAATGGAGGCCATAGCCGCAAGGCTCCGCAGCGAACATGCGGGACACCAGAATCGAAACACACAGATCAGAATAACTCCCCTACAAAAAGACATCGTAAAACACGTCCGCCCCTCGCTTGTGGCATTGTTCGTTGCCGCAAGCACTTTGCTGGTCATCGCCTGCGCCAACGTCGCCAATATGCTTATGGCAAGGGACGTAGGGCGGCGGCGGGAATTTGCCATTCGCGCGGCAATCGGAGCGAGCCGGACACGAATCATGCGACAACTCATGACCGAAAACCTGCTCCTTGCAATGATAGGAGGGGTGATAGGTTTGTTGCTCGCGCATTGGGGGCTGGACCTATTACCCCTGCTGCAACTAGAGAACGTGCCGCGCCTGCAAGCGGTCGCGTTGAACGCAAAGGCATTTGGCTTTGCCGCAGCAGTTTGTCTACTGTCGGTCATATTGTTTGGCCTGACGCCTGCTTTTCGTTCTTCCCGCGCAGATTTATCAATAGCTCTGAAATCTTCGGACAGAGGCGCTTCCGGTTCAGGATGGCGCTCGGCGAGCAGGCTTCTCGTGATATTGGAAGTGGCCCTCTGTCTCGTCGTTCTGATCGGCGCTGGACTGCTGATTCAAACCTTCCGTTCTCTCTATAATGTCCGCCCGGGCTTTGCGTCGGAAAATGTGTTGACCTTTCGGACCCCTCTGCCCTCATTTCAATATCGAGGCAAATATGATGTCGTATCGAATTACTATATGCGACTCGAAGACCGCCTGGCGGCATTACCCGGTGTTAAATCCGTAGGCGCGGTTGATCGCCTGCCGCTCACGGGAACCGGAACAACAAAACCTTTCGCCTTTGATGCCGAATCGGAGAAAAGATGGGGAGACCTGACAGCCGAATGGCGCACCGCAACTCCAGGGTATTTCCAGGCTCTGGGCACGCGCCTGATGTCGGGCCGGTTTTTTACGGAGAAGGATGATGCGGACGCGCCTTTCGTGGCCATAGTTGATGAGAACCTTGCGCGCCGAGCCTGGCCGAATGAGAACCCCGTTGGAAAGATGCTGAAAGTGCCTCTTTCGCGCAACGGCAAGTTGCAGGCCGCAACGAATCAATGGGTCGAGGTGGTCGGAGTGGTAGAAACAGTATCGAATGTCACTCTGAGGGATTCTTCTCAGCCTCAGGTATGTCTTCCGTTCCATCAACAACCGAGCCTGACTATTTACATGGCGGTGAAGATCGAGGGTGATCCTTCCGCGATGCTCGATGCGGCTCAGGAGGCGGTCAAATATCTCGATAAAGAGGTTCCCGTAGCCGATGTTCACTGGATGGACGATTATGTTTCCTCTGCGATGTCGCGAGAGCGGTTGAGCCTCGCGCTTATGAGCGTCTTCGGTATCCTTGCATTGGGTCTGGCAGCGGTGGGAGTGTTCGGGCTGTTCTTCCACATCGTGAGCGCGCAAACTCGCGAGGTCGGGATACGTCTCGCTTTAGGCGCAACTCCCGGAAACATTTTCAGGAGAGTAATCCGTCAGGGGATGGCGCTGGCATTGACCGGCCTCCTTATAGGCATTGCGACAGCATCGTTCGCCACAGGCTTGTTGCGAAACCTTCTTTTTGGTGTCGAGCCGACCGACTGGATGACCTTTGCCTGGGCTTCGGCCCTGCTGCTTGCTGTCGCAATGATAGCCTGTGTCCTGCCCGCGCGAAAGGCGATGCTTGTAGAGCCTGTCGAAGCTCTACGCCACGAGTGACCGGGAAACGCTCCTCGCGCCGCAGGGCAGAAAACCAAGAACATAAGGAGGAAAAGATGATGGGGTTTCTAAATTTCCGCTCCTCAGTACAGAACTCAAGTCTCCTGTTTCGCGTGCTATGCAACCGCCAGGTTTATACGTTCTCAGCCGCTTTAATCATAGCGATTGGCATCTCAGCCAGAACCTCCGACCTCAACGCGGTCAATGCAGAATTGTCCGGCGGGGACGACTCTGCTAAATCGAACCTTATGAGATTGGTACACTCACCCAATGATAGAAGCGAGTTCAGAGTTCAACCTTCAGGTTGCTGGCGCTCCAATCCGGCAAGCTAAAGCTTGTACTCTCAACTTCATCCCTGTCCCGCTCTTGTGTGGTTCGATTTAGCGGCGGAATTGCTCGGCCGCAGGTGTTACAGCTTTCAATATGCGCCATTTCAGGGCCGTGAGGTTGATCTGGCGCTGTTGAACTGAATGCGCCGATTTAAAATCGGAGCTATCACATGTTGTAAAAAGTTGTCTAACTTGTAAATAGCTGCCGCAGAGCGTGTCGTGAATCTTTACTGTGGCTCAGCGATTCGATAGATTGAGGAAGGTATCATGATGTTGTATGTTGTCAGGAAACCGGCGTCTGTCTGACGATTCCTGGTACTGAGGGTCTTAATCTATGCGACAGAAAAACCGTTTGACCATGGACCGAGGCTCTTCACATTTCATGACGATACTGCTCCTCATCCTCATGCTCCCATGTCCAATCGCGGCTGGGGTAAGTCCCCAGGGTTTGCCTTCTCGGGCTTCTGACATCAAAAGCGCATACTCGGTCGGATTCCGATCTATCATGCTGCGCGATTATTCCCGCGCCTATCAGTCAAAAACGTATCTGGGCAATGGCCCCGCCGGTTCGGTTTCGCCCCGCCCGGTTCAACTCAGCATCTGGTATCCTGCCAAACCGGGCAGCGAGAAGCAGCGCCTGACGATCGGCCGATACCGCTTGCTTTCTCAGGTTGAGAAAGCGGTCGGGGATTGGACGGAGCCTGAGCGCCGCGCCTTCATGGAATCGACAGTTCAAGCAGCGCTGAAGCGGGGACGGACAGCAGAGGAGACACGATCATGGCTGCAAACCGAAACGATGGCCGTCATGGACGCGGCGATGGCCGACGGCTCATTCCCCTTGATCGTCTATGGGCCG
>JAKEHD010000469.1 GCA_022615215.1 Blastocatellia bacterium | reverse complement strand
CTATCATTGCGGCAAGTCCGGTCAGGTTTTGATGATCTACGTGAAGACCGGAGATGGTCCCATCCTTTTCTACCCCGAGATAAATATCGCCGCCTTCCGTATTGGCAAGGCACACCACTGCCGCAACAAGCTCTCGGTCGGGCAGTCGAGTCCGGTCGCTTTTGAACTCGACCGTGAGCGATTCTTCTTCGGGAATGCGGCGCATCATTTCACTAACCCTTTCGCGCGAAGCTGTTTGCTGATCGAAGACCGATTGTACTTGCATTCGCGCAGTTCTTGCCATTACTTCTTCGCCTCGCTCCACCGGACAAGTTCCCGGTTCGCTCACCGAACCTCATCGAGGCTGATCTGGAACGGGAGCATCGGCCGTGATCATCAGCGGCTTGAGCCATCGAAGAAGAGGTTATTGCATGAGGTCGAGTGAGTGATTACACAATTCACAGAATCACTTTACGCAAACGATGCTGTTGATGTAGCCTGAGTCGATCAGCGCAGACGAGAGGCGGGCAGCGCCTCCGGGTTTGGGAAAGCCGCTCCGGGGTTCTCGACTATCGTCATCTCTCTTCGCCCGGCAGCGGAAAACTGATAGATAGCTGTTTTGCATACATGCTGAAGACGTGCGCTCGCGGAAGGTTGTACGCCGGAAGCGCGCGCACTCAGGGAGGTTTTATGCCGATTGACTGGTTGTTCGTATGGGGCGTTGCGCAAACCGCGGGATTTCTATTCAAGCCCGTGCTCGAATCTCTCGCGGTCGAAGCGGGCAAGGACATCGCCAAGGACAAAATCAAAGAGAGCTTCGGCAGCCTCTTCAGAGCAGTCGGCAAAGACGCTCTCACCAGAGCTTATGGCAAGGCGGTCAAAGAACTGCTGCTATTGATTCAGGACGAGTTGATCGTCAACGACGTCCCCGAGGCGCAGGTCGAAGCCTGGAACGACGACGTTGAACTCTTCGTCCGCAGCGAGGGCGTGCAGGAGACGTTTCGCCGCGCTTTCGGCGAAAGCAGCTCGCCCGTTGACGCAGGATTGCTGGCGCAAAGCTGGCAGCGGATGACTGACGGCCCGCACATCCTGCCGGCGGGGTTCAACTGGTCGCGCATAGCGAAATTGTTCGGTCAAAAGGTGCGCAAAATCCGCGAAGAGGAGAAGGAGTTGCGCGATGCCCTGAAGGCGCAAGCCGTCATCGAAACAGCCGGGGCCGTGCAAAACCGGGCCGGCATCGCGCCCGATTTCGACCTGGAGAAATATCGCGAAGCGATGCTCGAAATGCATCAGCACCTGAAGCTCGAACTGCTGGATCACACAGGGGCGAGTTATAAGATACAGCTTCGCAGCGTCTTCGTGCCCCAGACCGTGCGCGATTGCCAGGAATTCATTCCGCAGGTCTTCGAAATTCCCAAAGAGCATCTTCAGCGGCTGCGCAAGGCGGGCGCGCTGGACGAAGAGTTGCTCGACCTGGCCGAGGGCATGCAGGAAGAGATGGTCGAAGTGCGGCGACGCAGCTACCTGGATCAATCGCCGCGATCTGTACTGGAGATCGTCGGAGATGATCGCCTGCCGCATCTGGTCATTCTGGGCAGCCCCGGTTCCGGCAAATCGACTCTGCTCAAGGCTCTGGTTCTGGAATGGGCGCAAGAGCCTGATGCGACGGCTCGCGCCGCCCGCCCGGTGCCGCTTTTCATCGAACTGCGCGAGTACGACAGGTGGAATCGCTCTGACGGGAAGAGCTTCGTCCGCTTTCTGCACGAGGCGCAGGTTACGTGCCGGTTGAATCAACAGCGCCTGGATGAAGTTCTGCGGCGGCGCGGCGGAGCCATGTTGCTGCTCGATGGGCTGGATGAGATATTCGATCGGAATCGGCGCAACGACGCCATCAACGACATTCATCGCTTCAGCAACGACTACCCCGATACGCCGGTCATCGTTACGTCGCGCATAATCGGTTATAAGCAGCGCCGTTTGAGCGACGCGAACTTCCGCCACTTCATGCTGCAAGACCTCGACGACGCGCAGATCGAAGAGTTCCTCGACCGCTGGCACCGGACCTTCGTTCCCGAATCGCGCGAGCGCGACGCCAAACGGCATCGGATTATCCGGGCGATCGGCGAATCGCACGCCATTCGCGAGCTTGCCGATAACCCGCTCTTGTTGACGCTGATGTCCATGCTGAACCTGCACCAGGAGTTGCCGCGCGACCGCGTCCAACTTTACGAACGGGCTTCGCAGGTGTTGCTGCATCAATGGGATGTCGAGCGGTTGGGATTGGAGGTCACGATAGATTACAAAGAGAAAGCCGAGATGCTGCGGCGGCTGGCATCGTTCTTGCAGAGCGGTCCCGGAGGATTGAAGGGCAACATCATTGCGGGCGAAGACCTGGAAAGACTCTTGCGCGATTATTTCAGACAGGAGATGGAGCATCCCGACCCGCGCAATGCGGCGCGCGAGATGGTGCGACAACTGCGCGAACGCAACTACATCCTCTGCCTTTTGGGCGAGGAGAATTTCGCCTTCGTCCATCGCACGATGCTCGAATATTTCTGCGCCTCTGCGTTCGTGCGTCAATCGCTGCGCGAAGAATCGAGCCTCGATTTTTTGAAGCGGCAGGTCTTCGCCGCGCACTGGCGGGACGAAAGCTGGCGCGAGGTTCTGCGCCTGATCGCGGGAATGGACGAGCAGGTGCCGGTCGAACACGTAGCGAAGATAGTCGACTTCCTGCTGGAGGAGAAGGATGAGAGCCACGAATCCCGCAATATCTTTCTCGCCGCCGATTGCTGCCTGGAGGTGCGCAATCCGAGATCGCTTGGCCGGAGCCGCGCCCGCGTCACCGACGCCCTGTTGCGATTGGTTCGCTTCGACTTTCCGTACTTCTACGAGGAGCGAGAGTATGAAGTAGTGCGACGGCGAAACGAGATTCGCGCTAAAGCCGTCCGCGCTCTGGCCAATCCTCAGCTTTTCGATCAGGCCCGCTCCTGGATCGAAGAAAGGTGCCGATCTGACCAAGATTGGGTTGTGCGGCAAGCGGCGGTGGGTGAGTTGGCGCGAGGGTGGAAGGACGATGCAGATACCTTGCCCTTGCTCAAAGATCGCGCCGCCAGGGACGAATCGCCCGCCGCCGGGGTAGAAGAATGGCTCGGCGGAGTGCGCAATGCCGCAATTGAAGCCATCTTTCGCGGCTGGCCGGATGATCCCGGCACGCTCGATCTGTTACGCGAGCGCGCAAAGAATGGTCCGACCCCCTGGCTGCGTGAGAAGGCGAAGCGATGGGCCGATCAGATCGAGGCGAGACGCTGATTGAGCAGCCCTTCGATTTGCAAAAAGCGTTTGAGATCGATCGCCCACGAGGCACGCCGATGCATAGTCAGCCCGCGCGTGTAACTCAGACTTCGATTTGCAAAAAAGCGTTTGAGATCGATCGCCTGCTCGCGGCCTTCTCTCAATCCCTCTCAATTCCGACCCCCTGCCGCGAGCTTGCCGATCTCCCGCCACGTCATCAGCTTTATATCGTTCTCCTTGAGCAGTCGGCGGAATGTGTCGCTCGTGAAAAAGTCGAAGTCTCGCTGCCGCCAGCCCGCTCCCCAGTCCGGGTGATTTACGGTTGCAGCGCGCATCTCTTCATCGTCGTAAGCGAGATGTATGATCATCTCCGTGACGCCGGGTCTAAGGCTTTCGATCGCGTCGGTGTAGAATGCGCCCCATCGCTCGGGCGGCACATCGGGGCCGATAGAGATTATACGGTCTATCGATATGTCGTTCGGTTCGAGTATCGATGGAAGATACGGCATGCGCGTAAACCACTCTCTCGATATACGCACGGGCAATTTGTAGTCTCGCGCCACTTTCAAAAGAGTCTCGAACAGCGCCTTGTTCTGATAGAGCGTGCCCATGTGAGAGTCGAGATGTGTGGGCCGAATGCCCGATGCGCGAGCGCGTTCGATCTGCGCGCGTATCTCCGATTCGGCCTCTCGCGCGTCGATGTGCTTTGCGGCTTCGGTCTCCGTCAAATAGAAATAGCCTTCGCTATCGAGCAGAGAAGCCACCGTTTTCTTCGAGAGCACGGGGCCCCATCGATAGGAGGTCCATTCGCTCGTGAGCGTCAGATGCAATCCCAGGTCGGCTTCCGGGTGGCTCTGCGCGTAAGCGACTACTTCGGGGAACCAGGGGCAGGGAACCATTATGCTGCCTGAATTGACAAGCCCCGTCTCGAACGCTTTGAACGAAGCAGCGTTGACCGAATGCGTCATGCCGAGATCATCGGCATGGACGATCAGTAACTTCGCATCGGGCGCATAGCCGAGCCGTTCGGCCAGCGTCCGGGCGGCAGCCTGTGTCTTTGCATCGGTCATAAGAGCCTGTCCGGTTATGAGGGTTGAGAGCGCAATCGCAATTGCAATGAGAAAGCCCCGTTTCATCCGTTCTCCTTTTCGATCTTGTATCGCATAAAAAGTGAATATGCAACTTCGGCGAGGTCTGAAATATCGGCGCGGAAAATCGAGCACGGAATTACGCCGAGATGAATTCATTCATCGGCAGGCCCCGCACGCCCGGACGGCATTTGAAGACGCTTCCGGCCATCGGCTGTGCGGCAAGCCTCTCCGGCCTCAGACGTGTGCGCGCTGAGGTGATGTAAAGAGTTCCGAAATCCTCTCCGCCGAACACGCAAGAGGTCGGGCGCGACACGGGCAAATGGATTTCCGCCATCACCTCGCCTGTATGCGGATTCCAGCGGCAGACGCGCCCGCCATCCCAGTGTACTATCCAGAGCATCCCCTCCTCGTCTATAGCAATCCCGTCGGGATAGCCCATCTCATCAGCCCGAACGTGGATGACCGTGCGCGGATTGCT
>JAKEHD010000468.1 GCA_022615215.1 Blastocatellia bacterium | reverse complement strand
GGACACTTAACGCGTTAGCTCCGGCACGCCGGGACTGGAATACCCGACACACCAAGTGTCCATCGTTTAGGGCCAGGACTACCGGGGTCTCTAATCCCGATCGCTCCCCTGGCTATCGCGCCTCAGCGTCAGTATCGGCCCAGTAGCCCGCCTTCGCCTCAGGTGTTCCTCCCGATATCTACGCATTTCACCGCTACACCGGGAATTCCGACTACCTCTTCCGTACTCTAGTTCGCCAGTATCGGCCGACCCTCCGGGGTTGAGCCCCGGGCTTTCACAGCCGACTTAGCGAACCGCCTACGCGCCCTTTACGCCCAATAATTCCGAACAACGCTTGCCACCTACGTATTACCGCGGCTGCTGGCCTTACTCAACAACCAGAGGAAGCTTGTAATTCATACATGGCTGAATATAAGGCGCTACCAATCCGGCGAATCGACTCATACTACAAGACGGAACATACAATCGATAGTAGCACTTCTGCCGAATCGTCGTTTTGTGAACCCTTACATCCAGACCGAAATTCTTCCTCAAGGCTGCTTGGAGTAAACCACAATCTTCGCGCGAGAAGTTATGCGTGGCAATATTGGCATTACAGTGATCCTTTCGCCGGAAATCCAGCGAACCATCATCCATATACCATACAGCCACCGCAAGCGGATCGGTCAACAATTGAGCGATTTGTACCGGCACGATCTTTTGCCCATGAGGATAAAAGACCTGCCGTAACCGCCCCAACTCGACCGAAGGTTTGGTGTAAAAGTAATGTTGCTGGTAGCCTTTCTTGGGACGAATCGGATTGACTCCTAAAGGCCGAAGCTGAAATTGAATCCACTGCAAATAAGGTAAAAACTCATTACGATACCCAATTTGCAGCATTGAAGCTTTCTTTCGCTTACTAGCTGGGGTCAAATTCCCATCACCCAAAACCAAACCCACAACAACACTTTGACATCTTGCTTGCATCTCCGTGCGCCAAGATTGTTTGGACTATATCATCATCCGTCCATACTTTATGAACGGAGCTCGGCGTGTAGTCTCTGAGGGGAGTTTACCATCCGCCAGGGGCGGATATGCTCTTCCCTGCTGATTGTTTGGCACCCATCATAGCCGCGGAGCTTTTCCGGGTTGAGCAGCGCATTTTCACCTTATTCAGGTAGCTCTGCCTTGACCAAGTGTTCCAGCATATAGCCGAGTTTTCTCATCGCTTGTTACCAGGCGATCTACGCACCACTACGCACGTAGTTAGCCGTGGCTTACGCAGGGTATCGTCGGACTCCCGGCGTATTAGGCCGGGAGCTTTCTTTCCCTGCTTACGAGGTTTACATCCCGAAGGATTTCCTCCCTCACGCGGCGTTGCTGGGTCAGGCTTTCGCCCATTGCCCAAAATTCCCCACTGTTGCCTCCCGTAGGAGTCTGGCCCGTGTGTCAGTGCCAGTGTGGCTGGCCGTCCTCTCAGACCAGCTACAGATCGCAGCCTTGGTGAGCCATTACCTCACCAACAAGCTAATCTGCCGCAGGCTCCTCTCCAGGCGCGAGGCCTTTCGGTCCCCCGCTTTAACAACCAATCACCATAAGGTGCCGCTGCGTTATGCGGTATTAGCTCGCCTTTCGGCAAGTTATTCCCCACCCGGAGGTAGATTACCCACGTGTTACTCACCCGGACGCCACTCTACTTACCCCCGAAGGGGCTTTCGCGTTCGACTTGCATGTGTTAGGCACGCCGCCAGCGTTGATTCTGAGCCAGGATCAAACTCTCAGTCAAAAATCCTGGTCATTCGAGTCTTACCCAATATGACCTTTCAACCTTCGGTCACTCTTGCAAAAACTCTTCAGAAAGTCTGGTTCGTTCACGCTCTATCTAGTTTTCAAAGATCGTTTGTTTGCTTATCTGCCTCTAAAGGCAAATGATGATTATACCCGATCGAACAGGTTTGTCAATCAGTTTTTCAGCCTCTTTAAATTTTTGCTCGATTTTTGATTTTAGCCGTTCTCCTCCTGCTCTCAAAATACTGCTGTCTCCTTCTGCCTGCGAGTATGCGAGGAATCAAACCTTTCCATAGAGAACGGCCTCAACTCTTCGGGCGTGCGCCCGCCGATTACAACTTCGGCAATGAGTGCGCTTGTGACAGGCGCGAGCAATATCCCGTTTCTGAAATGGCCCGTCGCAATCAATAGATTGTCGATGCCGCTGAAACCCATAACGGGCAGGTGGTCCGTTGTATCCGGCCTTAGCCCCGACCAGGTTTCAACTATTTCGAAATCTTCAAGCGCCGGGATCATTTCTATCGCGCCAGCCAGCAATGCATTGACCGCGCCCGCAGTAACCCCTTTCCTGTATCCGACGTACTCGGTCGTGCTGCCGATCAAAATCCGCCCGTCTCGTCGGGGCACCAGATAACATAGGCTTGAATGAACAATGGATCTGATGAGAGATGCCTCGCCCTTCAGGGCTACGATCTGGCCTCTTGCCGGGACCACTTCAACGCTCAACCCCACTCTCTCAAGCAAACGGCCCGACCAGCAACCCGCCGCAATTATGACCGCGCCTGCCTCGCGGCGTGCTCCCCCGGATACGACCCCGATCACCCTGCTGCCATCCATTATAAGAGAGTCGACCTCTTCGCCTTCGATCATCTCAACGCTGACGCGGCGCAGTGCCGTCTCAAGAGCATCCATCAATCGGCGATTTTCAACCTGATGGTCTTCGGGTATGTAAACGGCCCCGGTCACTGATCGCGTGAGGGCAGGCTCTGCCTTACGCGCATCATCAGCAGAAACGCGCTCAAGCGCAAGCCCTGCTTCTGTCTGCCAGGAAACCCAGTCGTCGACGGTTCTTTCATCCTCGCTTTCCAATATCAAACAGAGCGAACCTTCATCTCTATATTGCACGTCTATCCCGGACAGTTCGGTTATCTGCGCGGCGAAATCTCTATACATGGAACGACTGCGAAGGCAGAGGTCGAAGAAAGGGCCTGGGCCAGGAGCTTCTGTTTGAGGTGACAGCATACCCGCCGCCGCCCGCGAAGCCTCGCACCCCGCGCGACCACGCTCGATTACGGCGACCTTCAAACCTGCCTGCGCGAGCCCCAGCGCTATCGAGCACCCTATCACGCCGCCCCCGACTACGATCACATCTTTTTTCATAGGGGGATTATTCCAGCATCTCGCCCCGAAAAACAAGACAGGTCAAATGTGTGGGACAATCCTCAACATTAGAATTAATATCGCCGCAATGCCGCCTATAACTCCTATCCAGGTTCCCAGGTCGCTCACTCTATTGACTTTTGCTACATCGTCGTAAGCAATCGGTGTAGTGGTTCCGGTTTTCGGATAAAAGAGAACGAAGTCGTCCTCTTTTATTTCGCTGATATAACCTTTTAGTTTGGTTTTATCCTTCAGCTTGACTGAAATCCGCGTATTCTTCCCTACCCCATATTCAGAAATCTTCGCCTTTACGCTCTCACCCGATTGGGGTCGAGCAAAGGCTTGCTCTCGGGTGACTCCGCAAATCAACAGCCCGACGAAAAAAAGCGCCAAAAGTTTTTTGCTCATAAGTCGCTCCTCATGATGGATTTACAGATCACAATCAAACGGCAACAGGTATGCCATTGTGCGGACGAGCGAAGCTACTGATAAATCAAGCAGTCTGATGAATGCCCGACTGTTGCCGTGCAGCAGAATCACATCATTTGGAGGATCGTCCTACTTATGCCATCTACTTATACAGCCCTGACGCGGCAATCAACTTCCTGTAATCAAGCAGCCTTTCTGCCTGCAAAGAGCACGATCAAGCGATCACTCTGATGAGCGGACAGGATAAAATTCCAATGCCGCGCCGTCACCCTCGACAGCGACTACAACTTGACGAACAGCGCCTTCAACTTATATTATCGAACGATTGTTCGAATAATATTTTTCGAGCCATACGGTTATGACTGTTGAGACTGCGTCAAAGTACGATCAAAAACTCGTCTACGTGCTGAAGACATCGGCCGCTATCTTCGCCGAAAAGGGCTATCACTCGACGAGCATACGCGACATCGCACGCGCGACCAACATGAGTCTTTCGGGGCTGTACTATTACTTCGGCAGCAAAGAGGAGCTTCTGTTCCTCATACAGGACTACTGTTTCAGCACAGTGCTTGGCGACTGCCGAAGGCTGCTTGCAGGCGTTGACGACCCTGTCCGAAGATTGAAGCTCCTCATAGAGAATCATCTCAATTACTTCGTCAACAACATGAACGAGATGAAGGTTCTCTCTCACGAGGCCAACTCGATCAAAGGCGATCTCTTCAAGAAGGTCAATTCCAAAAAACGCCAGTACGTCGACCTCGTTATGGAGTTGTTAGATGAGATAGCTCGCGCGCACAATGTAGAGAGCATAGACCTGAGAGTAGCGACATTTTCACTCTTCGGCATGATGAACTGGATTTATAACTGGTACAACCCGCGCAAAGACGTCGACGTTGCGGGGCTGTCGCAAAACATTACAAGGATATTTTTGACTGGTTTGCTAGGCGGCAAAGCGGTCAAACCCGACAAGCTCGAAACCGGCCGCGAGTCGCATCTCGACCGCACGGTTTCGGTCTGGCAACAATAACTCATTCGTCCGTTGTCCGTCGTCCGTTGTCGATTGTCGGCCGCCGGTCAGAATATAAACGATTGATTGCATATCGAACAGATCAGAGTCAGGAGAAAAGCTTATGACTAGAGAAGCAATGGAGAACCAACTGATAAACTACAGCACGGATAACGGCATAGCCATCATCGAAATGAACGATCCGCCGGCAAACACTTACACTTATGAGATGATGCGCGACCTCGACGATGCCATACTCGAAGCAAGGCTCGATGACGAGGTGCATGTCGTAATCATTCGCGGCGCGGGCGACAAGTTCTTCTGCGCGGGAGCCAATATCAAGATGCTCCTTTCTGCCACGCCGCAGTTCCGCTATTTCTTCAGCCTGCACGGCAACGAAACGCTCCTTCGACTCGAAAACACCGCAAAGCTCGTGATCGCCGCAATCAACGGTCACGCCGTCGGCGGCGGGCTTGAAATAGCGCTCGCGTGTGATGTGCGCATAGCCAAGAAGGGACCCGGCATGCTCGGATTGCCTGAGATAAACCTCGGCCTGCTTCCCGGCATGGGCGGCACCCAGCGCCTTCCGCGCATCGTAGGCAAAGGCCGCGCGCTTGAGCTTCTCACGACCGGCAATACCATATCGGTCGAGGAAGCCCATCAGATAGGTCTGGTCAATCACCTCTTTGAAGAAGAGAGCTTCTTCGATCAGGTGCTCGAATACGCGCGGCAGTTCGTCCCGCCCGCAAAGGCAAGCAAAGCCGTCGGTCTCATCAAGCGCTCGGTCCAGACCGGACTAGAGTTGCCGCAGGCCGAGGCCCTCGCCCTCGAACGCGAGTTGTTGCAGCAACTATTCGAAAGCGAGGACGCAGAAGAAGGGCTTGCAGCCTACTCGAAAAAGCGCCAGGCTCAGTTCAAAGGAAAATAATTATATGGTCCGTCGTCCGTCGTCCGTAGTAACTCTAAATCCCAACAACACACAACGGACCACTGACCACTGATTAAGGAGGAATTTTAAATGGCAAAGATGTTCATAGCAGGAGAGTCCCTAGACTCCGTAACGGGCGAAACTTATGAGGTGCGCAACCCGGCAAACGGCGAAGTCGTAGACACCGCGCCTAAAGGAAATGCAGATGACGCCCGCCGAAGCATAGATGCGGCGCAGGCGGCTTTCGATGAATGGTCGCGCACGTCCGCCGAAGAGCGCGCCAATCTATTATTCAAAACGGCTGAGATCGTCGAAGCCGAAAGAAAGTCTCTATCCGAATTATTGACTCGCGAGCAGGGGAAACCCTTTCAGGAGTCGAACACCGAAATAGAGCACTTCCTGCACGGGCTGGAATTCTACGCCGGGCTTGCTTCGAAGGTGCGAGGGGCGCAGGTGCCTCTGCCTGCAAAGAACGCTTACGGCATGGTCGTGCGAAAGCCGCTCGGTGTATGTGGCGCGATAGTGCCCTGGAATTTTCCCATCACCCTGATGGGCACAAAAGTCGGTCCGGCGCTCGCCGCAGGCAACACCGTAGTCGTAAAGCCCGCCTCGACCACGCCGCTCACTACCATTCGCATAATAGAGATGATGAACGAGGCGGGTCTGCCAAAGGGCGTTCTCAACGTGGTGACGGGACCGGGCAGCATCGTTGGCGAAGAGTTGCTCCGAAACCCGAAGGTCCGCCGCATCGCATTCACGGGCGAATCGGCTACGGGCAAACATATCGCCTCGGTCGCCTGCGGCGAGTTCAAGCGCGTGACGCTCGAACTCGGCGGCTCTGATCCCATGATCGTGTGCGACGATGCCGAGATTCCGAAAGCCATCACGGGGGCGATGGTCGGGCGATTCTGGAACGCGGGGCAGGCATGTCTTGCCGTGAAGCGGCTCTACATATTCGATAAAGTTTTCGACGAATTTGTCGAGGGCCTTGTCAGCAAGGTATCGCGCTACGAAGTCGGCGACGGAATGACGAGGGCTGAAAAACCGAAGATTCGCATGGGACCGCTTCACACGTCCGACCAGCGCGATGAAATAGAAGCTCAGGTCGATGACGCGGTCTCGCGCGGCGCGCGCGTATTGATAGGCGGCGCGCGACCAGAAGGCGAAGACTACGAGCGCGGCTTCTTTTATCAGCCGACCATTCTCGTAGATGTTACGGATGATGCGCGAGTAGTCCAGGAAGAGACATTCGGGCCTGTGCTGCCGATCTTCCGGGTGAGCAGTCTTGACGAAGCAATAGAGCGCGCTAACAACAACATTTACGGCCTGGGGTCTTCTATATGGACGAAGAACCTCGACAATATAGAATCGGCCATCGATAGAATCGAAGCCGGGAATGTGTGGGTGAACTCCCTGCATTACGGCTACGACGAGCTTCCGTTCGGCGGAGTGAAAGCGAGCGGATTCGGCCGCGAGCACGGACCCGAGGCGCTCGATTACTATCTCGAACCTAAAGGCGTGGTCATCACTCGTTGAGATTGCCGGTTAGTCGAGTCTGTTAGACGTTGGATTCAAATCATGGTGCGAGTGCTTTTCATCATGTCGCTGGTTTTTCTTTGGGCTGGATCGTCTGCCATCAGCGCCGAACCGGTCTTTGCTCATGCGGCTTTTTCGGATTGGGAATCCAACATCCAACAGCGCGATGAACAGATTCGTTACCGCTTCGGTAAAATCAGGGTTGACGGCGCAAAAATTTTTACTTCGGAGCAGATAATTCGATTCTCCGGCGTAAAGTCGAAAGCCGTCGCCAGTCCTGAAATTATCGAACGAGTTGCGGAGCATATAAATAAGGCTCACGCCAATCGCGGATATATTCGGGCAAAAATAGACATTGCCGCGGATTACACGACTGTCTCTCCAGAAAAGAAGGAAGGGATTGTCGACATAGTCATCACGATTGATGAAGGCCCTGTCTTCGTTTTACGCAGGCTTGAGTTTGTGGGAAACGCAACCACAAGAGATCGGATTGTGCGTCGCAGAGTCCTGTTGCAGATAGGCGAGCCATACAGCGAACAGCTTATGGGCAAGAGCCTGCAACGCTTAAATGGACTTGGTCGCTTTGAGAAAATCACCAGGGAGAACGTGAAGATCGAAGTTGACGAAGAAAGACATATAGTGGACCTGGTGATTTATCTCAAGGAAAAAGCAAAGAGATAGGAACTGTAATTGACAATTATGGGCGACCTGCCGCAGGGTCGTCCATAACTGAAAACCCGAAACTCGCAGTTAAAAACGGGAGATGAAGTATGGCTCAAATGTTGATAGGCGGCGAATGGGTAGGTTCGCGCAGCGGCGAATTGACGGAAGTGATGAACCCGGCGACGGGCGAGGCTGTCGATACGGCTCCTCGCGCTACGGTCGAAGAGGCGCGCGAGGCTATAGACGCGGCGGCCGAAGCGTTTAAAGTGTGGAGCGAGTGGACCGGGGCTCGTCGCGCCGAAGTGCTTCGCCAGGTGGCCGGTCTCATTCATCAGAATGAAAAAGAACTCGCCAACCTGCTCACAAGAGAACAGGGCAAACCGCTGCGCGAAGCTGTACTTGAGATACGCCGATTCGCACACACGATGACTTACTATGCGGGGCTTGGAAAGAACATTCGCGGCGGCTACATTCCGCAGATCGACGAAGGCAAGTACGGCTTGATTATCAAACGGCCGATAGGCGTGTGCGGAGCGATAGTGCCCTGGAATTTCCCCGTCTCGCTGATGGGCAATAAAATAGGGCCTGCGCTACTTGCGGGAAATACTATGGTCATCAAGCCCGCCGAGACCACCCCGCTCACAGGTCTGCGCGTGGTTGGATTATTTGCGGAAGCGGGCCTGCCAAAAGGCGCGCTCAACGTCGTGACGGGCAGAGGCTCCGTAGTTGGCGAAGAGATAGTCACGAACCCGAAAGTCCGTAAGATAGGCTTCACAGGTTCGACCGAAGTAGGCCGCCGCGTGATGGCTTCTGCGGCAAGCGGCATCAAGCGCGTGACGCTCGAATTGGGCGGCTCTGATCCTATGATAGTCTGCGACGATGCAGACATCGAGCGGGCGGCGAAAGCGGCGGCGGTCGGGCGGTTCTTCAATTGCGGACAGGCGTGTCTGGCGATCAAGCGGCTTTATCTGTTCGATTCAATCGCCGATGATTTCATCGAACGGCTCGTGGTTCGGACGAAGAAGCTGCGCGTAGGAAACGGTCTCGCCGAAGGCACGATCATCGGTCCCTTGCACACCGTCACGCAGTGCGACGAGGTCGAAGCTCAGGTGCAGGACGCATTGGATCGCGGCGCTCGTGCGCTCGTTGGAGGCGAACGATTGCGGGGCGGCGATTATGACAGGGGGCATTACTACGCGCCAACTCTTCTGGCAGACGTTAAGGAAGACGCGCGAGTTGCGACCGAAGAAGTCTTCGGCCCGGCCTTGCCGATCTTTCGAGTAAGCAGTCTCGACGAAGCGATTGAAAAAGCGAACGATTCTATTTTCGGCCTCGGCTCTTCGATATGGACTAACGATTTAAGCCGCGCCACGCGAGCCGCAGAACGAATCGAAGCGGGCTATACGTGGATCAACTCGGCGCAGATAATTTATGATGAGCTTCCATTCGGCGGCTTCAAACAGAGCGGTCTCGGCAAAGAGCACGGCATCGAGGCTTTGGATTATTACTCCGAAACGAAATCGGTCGTCATCAGCACCAACGCGGGCTGAGATCAGCCATTAGCTATCAGTCCTCAGCCATCAGTGCCTAATTGAAAGCTGATAGCTGACAGTGGATCGCTGATAGCTGATAGCTGACGGCTGACGGCTGATAGCTGAACGTCATGGCAATAGAAGAGATAGCAGTGATAGGCGCGGGCACGATGGGGCACGGCATCGCGCAGGTTGCGGCGATGGCGGGCTTCGAGGTCGCGCTCACTGATGTGAGCGCAGAGCTTGTCGAACGGGGACTTGCTCGCATAGAAGACAATCTGAAGAAGGGCGTCGAGCGCGGCAAGGTCACTGAAGAAGATATGCGGGCGGCGCTCTCAAGGATTCGCGCTACCCTGAGCATGGAGGATGCGGCGGACCTTGCCGATCTCGTGATCGAAGCGATAGTCGAAAAGCTCGAAGCAAAGCGCGAACTCTTCGCTCACCTTGACTTGGTATGCGAGCCTGCGGCAATCCTGGCGACCAACACTTCATCACTCAGCATAGCCTCGATCGCATCGGCGACCAATCGCCAAGACCGGGTGATCGGCATTCACTTCTTCAATCCTGTGTACATAATGAAACTGGTCGAGGTGGTGGTCGGACCCGAGACTTCCGAAGAGACGCTTTCGACCGCGTTAGAGGTCGCCGCGCGGATGGGCAAAGAGGCTATCACTGTGAAAGACACGCCGGGCTTTGCAACGAGTCGATTGGGAGTGGCGCTTGGGCTTGAAGCGATGAGGATGTTGGAACAAGGAGTGGCGAGCGCAGAAGACATAGACAAGGCTATGTCGCTCGGCTACAACCACCCGATGGGGCCGCTACGATTGACCGATCTTGTTGGGCTGGACATCCGTTTGAATATCGCCGAGTACCTGTTTGACAAACTGGGTTCGGAAGCATTCCGCCCGCCCGACATTCTCAAACGCAAAGTCGCCGAAGGCAAGCTCGGCAAGAAGACGGGCGAGGGGTTTTATAAATGGTGATGGAAAGCAGAGGAGCAGAGGAGCAGAGGTGCAGGGGTGCAGGGGCGATCTCTAACGATGAATGATGAATGATGAATAATGAATCCGGAATTCCACGTTCATAATTCATCATTCCGCGTTCATCGTTTCCCTTGCTACCGTTCTCAAATAGGGAGATAAAAAATGGCAATTGAAAACGTACTGATTGAAAAGCGGGGCCGGGTTGCTATAGTGACCGTCAATCGGCCTGACAAGTTGAACGCATTGAATATAAAGACGCGCGAAGAGATACTCGCCGCATTCGACGAACTGGCAGGCGATGCGGAAATTCGCGTCGTGGTCATAACGGGCGCGGGCGAAAAAGCCTTCATCGCGGGCGCAGATATTAACGAATTCGCAGGTATGACCGCCGTCGGACAGCGAGCAGTTATGAAGGGCCGCAGGGCTTTCGACGCGATGGAGGATTTTCCAAAACCCGTGATCGCTATGATAAACGGCTTTGCGCTCGGAGGCGGATGCGAACTCGCTCTGGCCTGCGACATTCGCATCGCTTCGTCGAACTCAAAACTGGGCCAGCCCGAAATCAAGCTCGGCATAATCCCCGGCGGAGGCGGCACTCAGCGGCTCACGCGGCTCATCGGAGAAGGCAAAGCTATGGAGCTAATCCTTACGGGCGACATGATTTCCGCCGCAGAGGCCGAACGCCTCGGTCTTGTAAATTATGTCGTCGCGCCTGAAGAGCTTGAAGCGAAGACCATGGAACTCGCAAACAAGATAGCCGAGATGAGTCCCGTTGCATTGGCTATGGCAAAACAGTCAGTCAAGAACGCTGCTCGATTGGATTTGCGCGCGGGAGTAGAAGCTGAAGTAGATCTATTTGCGCTCTGCTTTTCGAGCGAAGATAAAGAAGAGGGCGTGCGGGCTTTCATTGAAAAGCGCAAGCCCGACTTCAAAGGCCGGTAAGTTGTCTGCCATATCGTGAAGGATGCCTGTAGCAGTTTGTGAATCAATGTATGGGCGAGTTGCTGACGCTCGCCCATCATTACCTTAAAGAGAGCGAGTGCGCTCGCAACGGATGTTCTTTCACCCCCATGCGATCTGAAACCGGCTCCCGCCCGTCGTTGACGCACCCGGTTCGATCAAATAATATAGCGGTCTCCATTTCACAGCCTGTTGCCTTTTTAGAAATGTGCCGCCGCGCGCGGCGCGATTGATTACACACTCATGCCTCACCGCGCGGGTGAGAGAAAGTGGAGGCCGCTTGGCAGAAGAAACCGATCAGCACCCCGACCGTGAGGGAGGGGATTCGAAAACCACAAAAGAAACCCCTGTGGCAAAAGCGGGATTTGCCACCAGGTGGCTTACGCGCTCGCTAGGGTTCATCGAAAAGGTCGGCAATGCCCTTCCCCATCCGGCCACGCTCTTCGGACTGCTCGCGCTCGCAGTAATAATCATATCGGCCATAGCGGCGAGGTTCGACCTCACGGTCACTCATCCCGGCACGGGAGAAACCATTCAGCCCGTCAGCCTCT
>JAKEHD010000467.1 GCA_022615215.1 Blastocatellia bacterium | reverse complement strand
TTCGGCGAGCTGAAAAACGAAACCGCCCGGCCCATGAAAAGGCGGGGCGGCTCGTTTGTCGGACTTGATGAAAGACCCGCCGCGTCTCAGTCGCCGACGCCCGCCGTCTTCTTCTTCGAATGGTCTTCCCACGAGTTGAACGCCTATGGGCAAGCCTTCGGGCGAGCGTCCGCATGGAAGCGCAACCGCAGGGAGGCCGAGCAGGTTGAAGGCTTGCGCGTAACTGAACGCTTTGAGGTATTCGACCTCGCGGCCTTCGATTTCGAATCCCCCCTGATGTCCCTGTTTGAATGCGGGAGTGGCCGTTACCGGCGCGAGGATGATGGGCCAATCGGTCATCTCGTTTACGACGGATGCGCGGAGCAGGTCGCGCTCGAACCACGCCGACATCAATTGCTCTACGGTGAGCGGGCGCTGTTCGATTATACGTTTCAGCCCCTCGATGAGCGGTCCCATCAGTTCTTCCTTGCCTTCGTAGAGTTGAATCACCGCAGGCACCCCTGTCATTCCGAGCCACGCGAACCACAGGTCGTGCGCGCGTTCAAGCCCTTTCGGTCGGCGCTCCTCAACACGATATCCGAGTCCGGCAAGCGTCTCGGCCGCGCGCTTCACGGTCAGGCGTGTCGCCTGGGTCACGGGCGATATACGGTCATCGGTATAAAACATCACTCGCCGCCATCGTTCATCCCTTTCGCTGTGCGCGCTCGGAGGATGCTGAAAAGGCATAGGCACGGAGGCGGGGTCTGACGGGTCGAACCCGGCCAGCACCTTGAGCATGAGAGCGAGGTCTTCTACTCGTCGCGCCATAGGGCCGAGCGAACAGCCGAGCGCGAAAGGGCCTATCGAGGCAGGGAAATGGCCCGTGCCGGGTATGCGTCCGGGCGTGGGCTTGAGACCCGTTATGCCGCAAAAATGCGAAGGCACCCTGATCGAGCCGCCGAGGTCAGAGCCTATGCCTGCCGCTGAGCACCCCGAAGCTATGGCCGCCCCCTCGCCGCCGCTCGACCCGCCCGGAACGTGGTCCGTGTTCCAGGGGTTTCTGGTCGCGCCGAAGACAGGGTTTTCCGACCGATAGTCCATGGCGCATTCAGGCACGTTGGTTTTGCCGAGTATGATGGCCCCTGCGCGTTTCAATCGCTCGACCACCGGCGCATCGGTTTCAGGAACGAACGCCTCGCGCAGCCGTGTGCCCGCGACAGTGCGAATGCCGGCCGTATCGATAGTGTCTTTGATGGAGACAGGAACTCCGAGCAGCGGTCGCGTGCCCGACATGCGGCCGATCTTTTGCTCGGCGGCGCGCGCTTCGTCCATAGCGCGCTCGAACGTTGTGGTGACGAATGCGTTCAATCTGGGATTGACTTCTTCTATGCGCCGGATGTGAGCTTCGACCAGTTCTACGGGCGAGACCTCTTTGCTTCGTATCAACTGGGCGAGTTTGCATGCGGACTCAAAGATCAGTTCTTTCATTTAAGTCTCCTTAGCCTGCGATTCAGTGGTCAGGGAATAACGGAAATAATGAACGCGGATATTATTCATGATTCACATAGAACTCCGGTGAATCATATCATCGTTCATCGTTCATCGTTTCTGCCGACCACTCTATTTCGGTTTGTAGACAGGGGATTTGGCAGAAGCGGGCTGACCTTTCAAGTCTTCGGCGCGAATGCCGCCGATGTCTGCATAGAAAGAGAGCCGCCCGGTCTTGCCGTAAACATCGGGCGTCGCCGTGACGGAAAACGATTTCGCGTCTTCGCTCAGGGTCAAGGTAAAACGATAGCCGCCCGACTCCCCGTCTTCAAGGTCTTTGGGCAATCCTCCGAGTCTTATCAACTCTTCGAGCGATGCATGACGGCCCTCGAATCTTTGAGCGTATATCCATTGCACGCTTATCACCCGTTGAAGCATATCGAAAGCTTCTTCCTCATTTGCCTGTATTCGCGCATTGAAAAAGTAAGCGCGGCCCTGCGATTTTACGAGCGCGAGCGATTCCCGATCGCCGACCAGCCACTCGCCTGAAACTTTTACGAGGGCCACCTGTTGCAAGGAATCTATGCCGTCGAATTTCAAAAAGACGGTCGCCGTCTCTCCCGTCACCTGTTCGCCGTGCGGTTCTATCTTGTCGGGAAGGTCTGAGAACGAGCGCGCGAAATCCTCTTCGAGTTCTTTAAGCTCGGGCGCGCTCAGACCTTCGAGCGCGCCCCTGTAGACCGAATAGCGAAACCCTTCGACGTAGCGCCTGTCTTTCAGGGCGCTGTAAAACTGTAGAGTGACATCGGAAGGCGATGCCTGCTTCTGCGCAAACGCAAGGGCGGCGCATGTTGCGACGACCAGTATGATGGCGGTGATTCGTTTCATTATGGACCCTCAAAATCAGTACAGGAATGACTTTGATACAGGGGCGCGTTCTCAGCCGTCAGTCTTCAACCGTCAGTCTTCAGTTCATGGTCTGATAGCTGATAGCCGACTTCAAAGATTTCTTTCTTCAGCAAGCAACTTCGCGGAGGCGAACGCATTCAGCGGGGAGCCGCAGCGTCAGGGGCGCAACCCGAAACCCCAATATACAACCGTCCGGGCTGCGCTTGCAAGATAAATGATTTGCGGTAAATTTTCTCAGAATTGGAATAGGATTTCACCACGGAGTCACGGAGTCACGGAGAAAAACCAAGAAAGAAATCTTTATCTGCGGTGCCTCCGTGTCTTCGTGGTGAGCTTTTTTGTTTGTCTGAACTACTCACCTTCGCCCTGTATCGGGGTCGGGTGGCCGCGTTGCTGTAAGGTGTGATGGCGGAAGTGTTCGTCATCTCGTTCGGGGAAGTCGCTGCGATAGTGCGCGCCGCGCGACTCGCATCTCGCAAGAGCGGCTTCCGCCACGAGGCGAGCGAGCGTGACGAAATTCCATGAGCGAGTATTGAGCGGACGGGCGGCTATCTCTTCGAGCGAGGCGAGCGCCTCTTTCAAAGTCTCTTCGCTGCGAAGTATGCCTACCCTGTCCCACATTATGCGTTTGACTTCCATGCGCGTGCCGTCGTCTATCGTAAAGTCGGCCTCCGAGCCGTAATCCCAATCGGGCGGCGGGGCAGGCGCGATACTTGCCGGAGCTTCGACCGTTGCCGCTTCGCCTGCGCGCGCGCCGAAGACAAGCCCTTCGAGCAGCGAATTCGACGCCAATCGGTTTGCTCCGTGAACTCCCGTGCAAGAGACCTCGCCCGCCGCATAGAGGCCCGCGATAGACGTTCGCCCGAAAGTGTCCGTGCGCACGCCGCCCATCGTGTAGTGCGCGGCGGGGCTTACGGGGATGAGGTCGCGCGCTATGTCTATGTTATAGAGCTGGCAGGTGTGATGAATCTTGGGGAAGCGATTCCTCACATAGTCATGATCGAGGTGGCGCATATCGAGCCAGACGTTCGCAGAAGAGGTGCGCTGCATCTCGAAATGAACAGAGCGGCTGACCACATCGCGCGGCGCAAGCTCGGCCCTTTCGTCATACCGGGGCATGAAGCGTTCGCCCGCGTCGTTTAGCAGTATGCCGCCTTCGCCGCGCATGGCCTCCGAGAGAAGAAATCGCGGAGCGCCTTTGATGGCGAGCGCGGTCGGATGGAATTGGACGAATTCCATGTCGGCTATGATTGCACCCGCCCTGTAAGCCATCGCCTGCCCGTCGCCCGTCGCAACGTCGGGGTTCGTGGTGTGAAGATAGAGTTGACCCGCTCCGCCCGTTGCCATCACTGTGGCCCGGCTGTAGAGTGCGCGAATCTTGTGTGAGACCGGCTCGACGTAAGTGACTCCGACCGAACGGCCGTCGTTCACGATGAGCGATTGGGTGCAGGCGTGCGGCAGGTATTCGATGTTGGAAAACTTCCTGGACCAGCCTACAAGGGCGCGCACTATCTCACGGCCCGTAGCGTCTCCGCGCGAGTGCAGAATACGCGAGCGCGAATGCGCCGCTTCTCGCGTGAAAGCGAGCCGCCCGTCTGCGCGGTCGAACTCCGCTCCGTGTTCGATCAGTTCCGTTATGTAGCGAGGCCCTTCTTCGACGAGCGTAGTTACAGCCTGCTCGTCGCAGAGTCCCGCGCCCGCATCGATCGTGTCCTGAAAATGGAGACCTATCGTATCATCGTCGCCGAGGACTACGGCTATGCCGCCCTGAGCATATTCGGTATTGGATTCGGTGACTTGATCTTTGGTGAGCACGGTGACGCGGCCTGCCCCTGCGAGCGCGACCGCAGCGCGCAACCCTGCGATGCCGCTCCCTATGACTATGAAATCTGTTCGGTCTTCCATAACCATCGGAGATTTTAGCAAGCCTGCGGCTCGGTCACAAAGAGAGTATTGAATGAGCGACATCCAGGGAAGATTTTTGTTTCAGAGATGACTGCGCAACCGGAAGTAACACAATGATAAGGATCATATTCTAGCGATATGTTCTCTTCCACTGCTCCTTTACAGAGAGCTATGAGTATATTTCGCAATTTGAGAGATCAGCCTCAATTTCATGTTGAAGTATTTTTTTCATGATAGAAT
>JAKEHD010000466.1 GCA_022615215.1 Blastocatellia bacterium | reverse complement strand
TCAAGGTTTTTCCAGTGTCGGCAACGGCTGACCTATCACTTCGCGCTAAATGTTGTCAAGAAAGGCGCGAAAACTGAGTCCCACTTTTAATCACACCCTATCGAAAGAGGATTGCTGCTGAAAGCTTTCAGCCGGGCGCACGGGGAGCAAAATAGCGAGGCATACGAACGGAAATATTATAACGAGCCATCGAGCCATGACTTCTCCAGCCGGAGTTTTTCGTATAACCGATGATGCCGGGCTGCGACTATGGGTGAAAACCGGGAAGCAGGTGTGATTATGAAATGTCGTCCGGTCCTGCCTTCAAAAATCTCATCATCAATTTGGCGACCCGGCATTGCCGGTTATCACATGCGCAAAACTGATAAAAGCGGAAAATATAAAAGAGGATTTGAATATATGAGATGTGTGCCCGTATGTCAATACACCGGCGAATTCAGGGCTGCGCAAAGTTCCTCAGAGCGCACTTTGCAACAGTGCCAGCAATCAGCACCTCTTGACTTTCAGACCGGCTACCTGTTCAATTTAACCACCGAATCGTGAACATGGATTGAGGAACAGAGCAACGTTTCCCATCAAATGCTGTTTGGCCTGATAGTGCGATTGACACGCAGGCCGAATCTCAATGAAGGCTTCAACAATAATCGAGGTAAAGGTGGGTATGAAGATCGAAAGACGCAGATTCCTGGAAGGCGCAATCATTGGCGGCGCGGGATTGCTTGCGGGCCGCCTCGGAAATTTCGCGCAGTCTTCGCGCGCCGCAGATTCGCGCGTCGAAGTGCTGGTAGATGAAGCGATAGCCACGATCAACCCCGATATTTACGGGCACTTCGTCGAGCACCTGGGCGCAGTGGTCTACGACGGGATATGGGTGGGCGAGAACTCGCGCGTGCCCAACACCGGCGGCATTCGCAACGCGATAGTCGAGGCATTGAAGCGGATCAATGCGCCCGTGATTCGTTATCCGGGCGGCTGCTTCGCCGACAGCTACGACTGGCGCGACGGCATAGGCGACAGGGCGAAGCGGCCGCGCCGCACGAACTTCTGGCTCGACGCGCACGAATGGCCCAAAACCCCGCCCGACGGTCCCTGGAAGTATGAGACCAATCATTTCGGGACGAACGAGTTTCTTCAATTCTGTCGGATGATAGGGGCCGAAGGCTACCTTGCGGTCAACCTGCGCGGGCTGACCGCACAGAACTTCTATGAGTGGATAGAATACTGCAACTCGCCCGCCGGTTCGACGACCGCAGCCGAGATGCGCGCGAGCAACTCCATGCCGAGCCGCGAGCCGTTCAAGGTTCGGTTCTGGGGCATAGGTAATGAAACCTGGGGCTGCGGCGGCAATCTCACGCCGGAAGAGTACGCCACAGAGTACAGGCGCTTCACGGCGGCCGTCCCGCGCTATGGCATAGACCTCAAGTTCATAGCTTCGGGGGCGAGCGGCGGAGACCTCAATTGGACGCGCGGGTTCTTCTCCAAGACCGCAGAGAAAGGGGCGGGGCTGTTTCGCGGCATCTACGGCTGGGGCTTGCATCATTACTCCTGGAATGTTTCATTAGGTAAAACCAACGACTGGTTTGCCGGAAAAGGCGACGCGCTCAGTTTCGACGAGGCGCAGCATTACGAATTGCTCCGCGAGGCCGACCAGATGGAGACGCTCATAAACCGCCATTAGACAGTGATGGGAGAATACGACCGACAGCACCACGTCAAACTCGCGGTCGACGAGTGGGGCGCGTGGCACAAGTCGGGAACGGAGCTTCACGCGACGCATCTGCTCGGCCAGCAATCGACTATGCGCGATGCGTTGCTTGCGGGTCTCACGCTCGATACATTCAACCGTCAGGCCGACAAGGTCGTTATGGGAAATGTCGCGCAGCTTGTAAACTGTCTGCATTCGCTCTTCCTCGCGCACGAGGACAAATTCGTCCTGACGCCGACCTATCACGTATTCGAGATGTTCATGCCGCATAAGGGAGCCCGTGCCGTGCGCACTGTCTTCAGCGCGCCACAGGCGAAATACATGCGCGACGGCAAGCCCGCCGACTTCTGGGGGCTTGCAGGCTCGGCCTCCGTCAACGGCAATCGGTTGACGCTGACTGTAACGAACCCGCACCTGACCGAGGCGCGCGAAGCGGAGATCGCAATACGCGGCAGGCGCGTCGAATCTGCGCGGGCGCGTGTGCTCGCGGCCCCGGACGTGTACGCGCACAACACGTTCGAGAATCCGCGCGCCGTAGAGCCGCGCGACGAGCAGGTCAGCCTGAGCGCGGGCGCTCTCCGTTACCGCTTCGCGCCTGCATCGGTTACGCGCTTGCAGATGGAGTTGACATAAAGACGGGTGGAAGCGCCGTCAGCCATCAGCCGTCAGTCTTCTAGCTGATAGCTGATGGCTGATGGCTGATAGCTGATAGCTGACAACTGATAGCTGGTAGAGAGATGACCGATAATTTCGCAATTGACGACCCTCGATCTCTGCTCGAACCGCTGCGCCGACTGCACGATGCGATTCGCAGCACTGTGGTCGAAGCCTGCGAGCGCTCGGCTGTCGAGTCGCTCGCCTCGGTCGCCCGCGAAGAGGAGGGCGACACGATCTACGCTGTTGATCGCATCAGCGAGGAGTTGCTGGTTGAATTCTTCGACCGCGAAATCGCCCAAAGGACTCCGCTCGTGTTGGTCGGCGAGGGATTGCCCGAAGGGCGGATCGTGCTGCCGCGCGGCGCAACGGAATCCGAAGCCGTCTGGCGCATCATCGTCGATCCAATAGACGGCACGCGCGGATTGATGTACCAGAAGCGCAGCGGGTGGATTCTTTCGGGCGTGGCCCCGAATCGCGGTGATGAGACATGCCTCGCGGATATCGAACTGGCGATTCAGACCGAGATTCCTCTTATCAAGCAGCACCTGTCGGATGTTGCATGGGCGGTGCGTGGAGAGGGCGCTCGCGCAGAGCGGGTCAACCGATTGACGGGCGAGCGCGCGACGTTTCGCCTGCGCCCTTCGCCGGTCTCAACCATCGCACATGGCTTCGCACAGGTCGCGCGTTTCTTTCCGGGCGCGCGCGAAGAACTCGCGGCCATTGATGAAGAGATAGTGCGCGGCGCGCTCGGACCCGTGCAGCCCGGCAAGGCGCATTGCTTCGAAGATCAATACGCTTCGACAGGCGGCCAGCTTTACGAACTGGCGAGCGGCCATGACCGATTCATCGCAGACTTGCGCCCGCTTATGGAAAAGCTTTTGAGCGAGCGAGGGCTTGCGCTGGGCATCTGCTGTCATCCTTATGATCTGTGTACGGAATTGATCGCGCGCGAGGCGGGCGTTCTGGTGACAGATATTGACAGACAACCGCTCGGGGCGAGGCTTGCGGTCGAACCGGATGTCGCCTGGGTCGGTTATGCAAACGAGCAGATTCGCACACAGATAGAGCCTTTGCTGCACGCGGCGCTTCATGGCCGGGGGTTGCTGCAAAACGATGAGTCAGGGAGCGCTCCGGGTGCATAGAATCGAAGCATTTCAGGTGAATCTTTATGTCCGACAAGCTGCCAGCTTGTCGTTGCCGTCCGACTGACAGCCCTCGATCGTGTGGCAGCTTGTCGGACCTTTTCTGAGGGGTCTTTCATGTCCGATTCGATGACGCCCTGAAACCATGAAAACGGCTGCGCCGCATGTTCGACAATCTGCTAGATTGTCGCCCGCTTCGCTAATCGTGCGACCGGCAGCCATCGACAAGCTGGCAGCTTGTCGGACATTTTCTGAGGAGACGACGATGACCATTCTTGTGACAGGCGGCGCGGGCTATATCGGCAGCGTGATGGTCGACCAACTGCTCGATAGCGGAGAGCCTGTGGTTTTGCTCGATGACCTGTCGCGCGGGCACCGGGGCGCGGTGGATGAAGGTTTGCCTTTTTACGATGGCCGCACGGGAGACCGCGAGCTTGTAAGCCGTATTTGTCGGGAGCACGATATCGAATCCTGCATACATTTTGCCGCGCTGGCTTACGTCGGCGAATCGGTGGCCGAACCCAAACGCTATTTTGAGAACAACGTCGAGCAGGGGATCGCTTTGCTCGACGCGCTGATGGCTGCCGGTGTGCGGAGATTCGTCTTCTCTTCCACCTGCGCGACCTACGGCGAGCCGGTTCGCATCCCGATTGATGAAGAGCATCCGCAGCAGCCGACGAATCCTTACGGATGGTCGAAGCTCATCTGCGAGAAGATTCTGGAAGCTTACGATCACGCCTACGGGTTGAAGTATGTCGCGCTCAGGTACTTCAACGCTTCGGGCGCGACCGAACGGCGAGGGGAGCATCACGAGCCGGAAACACACCTCATCCCTAACGTGCTGCTTGCCGCAATGGGCAAACTCCCTTTCGTCTCAGTCTTCGGCGATCAGTATCCGACTCCTGACGGGACGGCCATACGCGATTATATTCACGTGGCAGACCTATGCACGGCACACTCTATGGCGCTCGATCATCTGCGAAGAGGCGGCAACTCCGCGTCGCTCAACCTGGGAACAGGGCAGGGCTATTCGGTGATGGAAGTGATCGAGGCAGCGAGGCGAGTAACAGGCAGCAGGATTGAAACAAGAATCGAACCCGCGCGGCCCGGCGACCCGTCACGATTGGTTGCTGCCGCCGAAAAGGCTAAAAAGGTTTTGGGCTGGCAGGCAGAATGGAGCGATATCGAAACGATCTTATGCACGGCCTGGAACTGGCATCAGGCGCACCCCGATGGTTATCTCTGAATCGGTAGCCCGACCGTAAGGGAGGGCTTCACAGGAAAAAGTACGGAGTCGCTTTGACCACAGATCACACAGATTTCACGGATAAAAAGTACGGCCGGTGACAGGGGCCGTCTGTGCTATTTGTGTCTGTAGAAGGCGCTGCCTTCCACTGTGGTTGATCTTCTTTACGGGACGAGGGGTAGGCGGATAATGGCTTCCCAGCAATGAATTGCCGGGCTATTTTCAATTGCCCCTGACGGGGCAGAATAGAGTCGCACTTTAGGTTGAAATATCTCTTTTGCAAAGGGCCTGGCTCTAAAACATCGAATCAAGTATCCTTCTTGGGCTTCGCTGTTTAATCCGCGCCCGAAAGCGAAATGAAAGATGGATTGCGATGTATGAGATCGTTCAAGGCACAACGCACGGCCTGTCGGACGCGGCAGACTTTATAGAGACGCTGAATGCTCTGGCACAAGATCAGAGGCCGGAAGCGTGCAGCCTTTTCGACACGGAATCTGAAATAATAGTCGCGCGCGCGCCGGGGCGGCTGGACGTGATGGGCGGGATAGCCGATTATTCCGGCTCGCTCGTGCTTGAGATGCCCATACGCGAAGCGACCTTCGTGGCCCTGCAACGCAACCCTTCACGCAACCTGAAGATCGTCAGCCTGTCGGAAGAGACAGGCCGCGAGACCTCGTTTGAAATGTCGCTGGACGATTTCGAGAACGCGGGCTACACGGTCGATTACGGGACCGCTCGCTCTCGCTTTCAGCTTGACTCAGCCAGGGCGTGGGCGGCTTACGTGGCCGGCGTCTTTCTCGTCCTCATGCGCGAGCGAGGCGTATTTTTTCAGGACGGCGCGCGCATACTGATCGCCTCGCGCGTCCCTGAAGGCAAAGGGGTCAGTTCATCGGCCGCGCTTGAGGTCGCAGTCATGCAGTCGGTCGCGGCCGCATATCACATAACGGTCGCGCCACGCGAGATGGCGCTCCTGTGCCAGATGGTTGAAAACCTCGTGGTCGGCGCGCCGTGCGGCATCATGGATCAGATGACGGCCTCGCTTGGCGAAGCGAGCCGCCTGCTCGCGCTGCTGTGTCAGCCTGCTGAACTCCGCGAGCCGGTCTCTATTCCCGATGATATAGCATTCTGGGGACTCGATTCCGGGGTGCGCCATTCGGTCGCGGGCGCGGATTACACTTCCGTGCGAGTGGGGGCATTCATGGGCTACCGCATCATAAGCGATCTGGCCGGTCTTGAGACCCGACATATAGCGCGAGGCGGACCTTTTTGCATTGACGACCCGCGCTGGCGAGGTTATCTTGCCAATCTTGCGCCGTCGGAGTTCGAGCAGGCTTACGCCTCGCATCTGCCGGAGCGAATCGGAGGCGCAGAGTTCCTCTCGCGTTATCAGAGTACGACCGACCCTGTGACGCAAATCAGACCCGAAGGCATTTACGACGTGAGAGTCCCAACCTCTCATCCGGTTTACGAGCATCATCGGGCGCGGCTGTTTGCAGAATTGCTCGCGGGGGCAGGGAGCGAGCAAAGATTGGAGTTGCTGGGCGAGTTGATGTATCAATCACACGCAAGCTATTCGGCGTGCGGGCTAGGCTCAGAGGGCACAGATCGGCTTGTCGAACTCGTTCGCGAAGCCGGGCCGAAGCTACGACTCTACGGGGCAAGGATCACAGGCGGCGGAAGCGGCGGAACGGTCGCCGTGCTCGGTCGAAGCGACGCAGGCGCATCCATAGCAGACGTGGCCGACAGATACGCTGAAGAAACGGGCTATCGGCCTTATATCTTTTCCGGCTCTTCGCCCGGCAGCGCGGCGTTCGGCTATATTAAATTGAAGAACTCATAACGGTATATGTTCAGACAAGCAGAAAAAACTCACCACAGAGACACAGAGGCACAGAGAGTTTTCTCCGTGTCTCCGTGCCTCCGTGGTGAAATCCCGTTTCTATTCTTGGCATTTACTTATAACGAGGAACATCGAATACAACAGGAGGAATGAGATGAAATTTTTCCGTATCGCGCTCGCTTGCCTGTGCGCGCTCACAGGTTTGCTCTTTGTTTCCTGCTCGCCTGCCGAGGGGCCTTCCACGTTCAAGGTTGCCTTTGTGACCAACAACGCTTCGGACTTCTGGACGATCGCTCGCAAAGGATGCGAGAAGGCCGACACTGAGCTTGCCAATGTGGAAGTCGAATTCAAGATACCCTCGGACGGAACGGCCGCCGAGCAGCGGCGCATCATTGACGACCTGATGGCGAAAGGCGTATCGGGCATAGCCATAAGCCCCGTCGATCCCGCCAATCAGACGCAGATGATAAACGACATAGCCAAACATGTGCTCGTCATCACTCAGGACAGCGACGCGCCCGACAGTGACCGCGCCTGCTATCTCGGCACGGATAACGTGGCCGCAGGGCGTCAGGCGGGCGAGTTGCTCAAAGAGGTTCTGCCTCAAGGGGGCCGCATCATGGTCTTTGTCGGCAAGATGGACGCTCGCAACGCGCAGGAGCGGCTCCAGGGAATCAAAGAGGTGATCGAAGGAACGAAGATAGAGATTATAGACGTGCGCACGGACGATGCGGATCCGGTGCGCGCCAAAGCGAATGTCGCCGATACGCTGGTCAAGTACACGGATATAGCCTGCCTTGTCGGATTGTGGGCTTACAACGGCCCTGCGATTCTCAACGCCCTGAAAGACGCCGGCAAAGTGGGCCAGATCAAGGTCGTATGCTTCGACGAACAGGACGAAACCCTCACGGGAGTCAAAGAAGGGTCTATATACGCGACCGTAGTTCAGCAACCTTATGAGTTCGGTTATCAATCGGTCCATCTGATGGCGAAGGTGCTCGGCGGCGACCGCTCGGGGATTCCGGCCAACAAACAGAGGATCGTCCCGACACTGATTATAAAGAAAGACGACGTTGACCAGTTCAGCGCCAATCTCAACCGTCTGCGCGGGCGAAGCTGAACCTGTTTGCCTGGACTCATGTACGGGTGGCCCTTTGGAAGGATGAAGGATGAAGGATGAAAGCTTCTTCGAAGGAGTCTTCACCCTTCATCCTTTACAGATACCATCACAGCCTCGGCGTCGGAGGCTTGTGCGGCGCTGCCCAGGCGTGCGCGCCCTTGACCTTCAGCTTGCGTTTGTAAACCTTGTCGCCGCACGCAGCGAAAAGCGTGTCGAAGTTCTCGCCGCCGAAAGCCAGATCCGAGACTTTGCCCTCGGGCGTCGGAATAATGGCGTTCACTCGTCCGGGCTGATCGCATATCTGCACTCCTATGTGCGTTGCGACGTAAAGCCGCCCTTCGCTATCGACGCACATACTTTCGGCACCGCTGCTGTCGTCAGTGTCGGGTTCGTGCAGCCAGTAGTATCGCTGCTTGAATTCGAGCGAGCCGTCCGCTTGTATCTGATGGCTGTAAACCCAGCGCGAGCGAGCATCGCTCACATATAGCAAGGTCTGATCGGGCGAAAGCGCAATGCCCTTCGAATAGCGCAGGCCCGAGTCGACGATTTTTCTCTCTCCATTCGGTTTGATGAGCCAGACCTTGCTCTGATCGTCGGCGTTTGATGCGGGAGGGGCAGTGACGTATATGTTCCCGTTGTGGGCGACAACTATGTCGTTGCCCGTGATGCCATCGGCGATGTTTTTCGACCTGCCTGCCATATCGTAAGCCCTGATTTTTCGCTCGCCCTTTGCTACCTGGTAGAGCCACCCTTCGGGATCGAACGCCTGCCCATTACTTTTATTCTGACCTGCGCCAAACGAACTCACTTTGCCGTCGAGTCCTACACGATAAACTTTGCCGACTGTGCTGTCGGTGAAAAAGACTTCGCCTCTTTGATTGACCGCAAGCCCTTTCGCCGACCCGTAACCTTCGCCTACGAGTTGCCATCCTTCGCCGGGGGCGATGATGGCTGCGAGCGTGTTGTTCTTCGTCACGCCGGTCTTAATGGGCTGCGGCCAGTCCTTCCATAACCAGCGCATCGCGTCGGGAAAGACGGCCGTAGCGTGCCGGCCGTTATGTCCGCCCTCGCCCCATACGTGCTGCACCTCGTAGTCCGCAAACACGAGCGCGCGTTCCATAGTCTGATTCATCATCCACCAGTCGCCCGCGTATATGTTCAGGTCGTTCGAGCCGTCCTGCAAAAAGACGCGAATCGGCTTAGGCTCATACTTGCGAACGAGCGTGGGATAGCGGTCGCCGCCGCGCAATCCCACGTAGGTGCCTATCGCGCTAAAGACGCGGCTGAAAGCGTCGGGGCGCTCCCAGGCGGCCGTGAACGCGCAGATTGCGCCGCTGCTGTGTCCGCCGATGGCCCGGTCGTTGCCGCTCTTCGAGAGTCGTATCGGCCGCCCGTCGGAAGTTTTTTTGGTCTCGACATCGGGCAGCAGTTCTTCGAGCAGAAAGCGGACGTAGTCGTCTCCGAGACCGTCGTATTCGTAACTGCGATTGAAACGGTCGAGCGCCGCGTTGCTGTCCGAAGCCCTCACGCGCCCGTGCATCACGAAGACGCCGATGGTTACGGGCATCTCTTTTTTATGAATGAGATTGTCGAAGACCGTAGGCGCTTCGTTCTGTATGCCGTCTTGATTCACGTAGACGCATGCGGGTCGGTCGGGCGTGTACTGAGCGGGCACATAAACCCAGTAGTCGCGGTACGTGCCGGGGAATATCTTCGAGCGGTCGAAGCTGAACTTCAGCACTTCGCCTTTCGGCACGCCGGTCTGAGGCAGGGAGTCGGGTCCGAGCGGATAATCCTGCCTCGCGTGGATCGAGGCAGAGAAGATTACGAAGAACGAAAGCATGAGCGAGAGCGTTGCGCGAGCCGATTTCATAAGCATCTTTTCCCCTTTCGCTACGAGATGCACTGACTCCGTATGCGTCAACCCTCAGCCTCGACACCCCATAAATTCACACGGCAGCCCGGAGGGATGAGGGTTTCGATGCGCTCCTTGAAAGTTGAGGGCCGACCTGCCGACCATCAATTCTGAAAGACGACGTTATCGATGACGACGGTCCCTGCGGTCGGCACGCATGGACCGCATGTCACGATGAAATTCACGGACGTCAACTTCTTCAAGATGTCTTTCGTCTTCACCTTCGTCTGCGCCCAGGGGGGCTGGTTTACAGAATCGAGCGGCACACGGTAGGCGTTGAACCCCTCGCTGACCTTGAAGATCATTGCCGGATACCCGCTTTGCATGTCCACGCCATGCCCCCGGCTGATGAATTCGGTCGTGATCGAACTCGCGCCTTTGACATAGAGTTGCAGAGTCAGGAACTTGTAATTGCTCACATCGTCTGCGACGGGCTTTCCGTCCTTGTCGGGCTGTCCGTGTACTTCGACTCCGACCCCTGCGAACTGATTCGGCGCTTGAAGCTGAAAATCGAATGCGATGGCCCTGTTCGGATCGTCCTTGCTGAGTCTGACGAGTTCGGGCGCGCGGGAATCGGGAGCCGCCCCTTTGAACCGGCTAGGGCTTGATGCGCTTTCCTGATAAGTGAACAACTGCACGAGTCCGCCGCGCTTGCTCACGGGGCGCGTGTCCTGCACAGTCTCAAAGTCTGCGTAAACGAACCTTTCGTTTTCTTGCGCCGCGCCCGTCGGTGATAACGACAGAGCGAAGCAGCAGAGCGAGAGCAATATCCTTGCAATCTTCATGGGATTACCTCCTTTCTGAAAACAAATGATTAGCTCTTCGCGCCCTTGATTTGCCGCAAAATCTCAAGATTCTTCTCGATCAGCTCGCGCCTTCGCTCTACGCAGGCCAGTGAGCGGAGCGGGTCTGTGGGCGTGTTAGTGACGTAATCGAGCAATCTTTCGATGCTGCTCGTGGCAACGTGCATGCGCGTATCGGAAGAGCCATAGTAAATGAAAACTTCGCCGCTTGCACGCGCGACCCAGTCGTTGCTGAAGACGACGTTCGATACGTCGCCCGTGCGCTCTTCGCCTTCGGGCGCGATGAAATAACCCGCCGGGCAGTGCGTCACGCGCCAGGGTTCGCGCAAATCGCACAGGAAAAGATAGAGCACATAACGCAGGCCGGCGGCCGTGCCTCGCACGCCATGCGCCAGGTGGAGCCAGCCTTTTTCCGTCTTCAGGGGCGCGGGTCCGAGACCGTTTTTGACCTCTTTGATAGTGTGATAGAGGCGCGGGTCTATGATTCGCTCTTCTTCGATTACGGCGCGCTCGATGCTCTCTGCCAGGCCCCAGCCGATGCCGCCGCCCGAACCGGTTTCGATGAAATCGTCCTGCGGGCGCGTGTAAAAAGCATATCTTCCGTCCACGAATTCGGGATGCAGTACGACGTTTCGCTGCTGTGGCGAGCGGGATTGTAAATCTGGCAACCGCTCCCATTCGAGAAAATCTTTCGTGCGCGCAATGCCGCATTGCGCGAGGGCCGCTGACATATCTCCGCCGGGGTCTTTGCGCTCAGTGCAGAAGAGACCGTAAATCCATCCGTCTTCGTGCCGGACCAGTCGCATGTCGTAGACATTCGTATCCGGGTCATCGGTTTCGGGCATCGAGACCGGATAATCCCAGAAGCGAAAGCCGTCCGTGCCGCTCGCGCTTTCCGCTATGGCGAAGAAGGATTTTCTATCGCTGCCTTCCACACGCACGGCCAGCAGAATCCTGCCTTCGAACTCGATAGCGCCCGCGTTGAATGTCGCATTGACGCCGAGGCGCTCCAACAAATGCGGGTTCGTTTCATAGTTCAAATCATAACGCCAGAAGACGGGCGCATGCGCGGCGGTCAAGATCGGATTTGAGTAACGGTCGAAGATGCCGTTGCCGCCAGGGGCTTTTATATTCTTGCGCGCGATCAACTCTTCATGCGCCTGAATAAGGCCCTGCAATCGCGCGTCAAACTCCGTGCGATCCATGAGAAGAACTCTGCTATACTGCGCGCGGGATAAAATGAAAATTCTTGAAGGAAGTTCAGAGTCCACGCTTTAGC
>JAKEHD010000465.1 GCA_022615215.1 Blastocatellia bacterium | reverse complement strand
TCTGTGTTATCTGTGGTTGAATACTTGCCCTGACGGCTGATAGCTGACGGCTGATAGCTGACGGCTGATAGCTGATTTGACTTTCGATACCGCAGTCGAGTAACCTTTACTGCGCCAAATTGATCGGACGCAGAGTCTGGCCTCGGGGTGTGGATAAAAGATTTGGCAAAAATAATCCGAAAAGAGCGAAGCGCGGTTGGACTATGGAGATCAAAGGGAGTAAGGGCGAAGCGGTGTCCGTCCTGCGGGCCGGTAGTTCTCAGGTCGCGGTTCTGCTTTCCTGAACTTCACTTCCGGTTACGAATCCGAATACGAGTTCCGTCGCTCATGCATGGAGTATATGTTATGAAGAAATATTCTCTCCTCGCACTCGTTCTGGCGTTGCCGCTTTCCGTACAGGGTTTCGGCCAACGCCCTTCCCCACAGGCTTCCGAACAGAAAAAAGATGATGACAAAGTGGTGCGCCTGGGCGTAACCCTCGTTCAGGTGGATGCGGTGGTCACGGATAAAAAGGGGCTGCAAATCACAGACCTCCGCCCGGAAGATTTCGAGATATTCGAAGACGGCCGTCCGCAGAAGATCACTAACTTCTCTTACGTCACGACCGAGCCGCCCTCCGCGCCCGCAGCCGAAACCATCGCCCCGTCAGGCAGAAATGCAGCGCCCGTGCCGCCCGTCCGCCTGCGCCCCGATCAGGTGCGCCGCACCATCGCGCTCGTGGTAGACGATCTGTCTCTCTCTTTCGAGAGCGCATACTACACGCAGGAGGCTCTGAAAAAATTCGTCAATGAGCAGATGCAGCCCGGAGATATGGTGGCCATACTGCGCACGGGCGCAGGGATGGGCGCTTTGCAGCAATTCACTGCCGATAAAAGGGAACTATACGCGGCTATCGAGAGGGTAAGATGGAACCCGCGGGTCGGACGGATAAGCGCGTTCGCTCCCATCTCCTCCAACCCGCTGAATCCCCGTGAGAACGAAGAGGAAGAAGACCCATTGAACGAAAGGAGAAGCCCCGACGAAGCAATCGATGAGTTCAGAGAGAGCCTTTTTTCGGTGGGCACGCTCGGCGCGCTGAATTTCGTCGTGCGAGGGCTTAGAGACCTGCCGGGCCGCAAATCCGTAATCCTCTTTTCCGAAGGGTTCAGGCTCTACACTCGCCAGGGAGACAACTTCCGGTTTCTGGAAGCGTTGCGCCGACTCGTGGACCTGGCCAATCGCGCTTCCGTGGTCATATACACCGTCGACACGCGCGGCCTTGTGGTCACGGGCCTTACGGCTGCCGATAACGTATCGGGCCTCAGTTCGGGTGAAATAGAAACGCTCCTGCGCAATCGCAGCACATCGCTATTTGAGACGCAGGCGGGGCTGAATTATCTGGCGCAGGAGACGGGGGGCTTTTCCATTCGCAACTCGAATGACATTAGCGGGGGAGTTGCGCGCGTTCTCGACGATCAGAAAGGTTATTACCTGATAGGTTACATTCCCGATGATTCGACTTTCAGAGCCGATTCGGGCCGCCGAGCCTTTCACAAGATCACCTTAAAGGTCCGTCGCCCCGGTCTCCGGGTCCGCTCGCGCAAGGGGTTTTACGGCATCACGGATGAAGAGACGCGCACTGCGACAGGTCGCACTGCAAGAGAGCTATTGCTCGGCGCGCTCCTTTCACCATTCGCATCGGGCGATGTGCGACTGCGCCTGACATCTCTCTTCGGTCACGATGAGCGGCAAGGCTCTTTCGTGCGCTCCCTTTTGCACGTAGACGTGCGCGACCTTTCATTCACCCAGGAGCCGGACGGCACGCGAAAGACCGCCTTCGATGTCGTAGCATTCACCTTCGGCGATAACGGCGTCCCTCTCGATCGAAGGAGCCAGAGCTTCACTATGGGAGTGCGGGGCGACAAATTCCAGGAAGTCCTCGAAAGCGGCATCGTCTTCAACCTTACGGTTCCCATCAAGAAGCCCGGCGCATATCAATTGCGCGCGGCCGTGCTCGATGCCGCGTCCGAACGTGTAGGCTCGGCCAATCAGTACATCGAAGTCCCTAATGTGAAAAAAAACCGGCTCGTCCTGTCAGGCATCGTTTTGAGCGGCGGCGACCTGGATCCCGCAGTCGATGCGCCTTCCGGGGAGGCCGTCGCTGCTGAAGCTTCGGCTGCTGCGCAGACCAGCCCGGCGCTCAGAAGGTTTCCTCCGGGCAGCAGTATCAGATATGACCTTTTGATACTCAATGCAAAGCCTGACAAAAAGACGAAGGAGCCGCAACTCGAAGCCCAGGTCTTCGTCCTGCGCGATGGACGTGTGCTCTACACAGGCAAACGGTCGGCGTTAAAGTTCGCCGCATCGCCAGGCAAGAAGCCCTTGCCCGTAGCAGGGTCGCTGACCCTGGGAGCCAACATAGAACCCGGCGAATACATTTTGCAGGTCGTCGTCACCGACAAGCTGGCAAAAGAGAAGTACCGCACGACGACGCAATGGATCGATTTCCAGATCGTCAAATGAGGCGGCTCGAAGTAAGTGTTCAGAGTGTAGGGGCTGGGCTTGTCCTTCGAAGTGAAGGCAAATTATGTCGATGAACAGAACGATAAACTGTCCAAGTTGTGGCAATCCAAACACACTTCCTGCTCTATCTTGTGAATACTGCAATGCAGACTTCAGTGACTTGCCTGAGAACCGGAAGGCAGCCCTCTCAGCCAGCGAAGAAGCTGAGATCAAAAAGCGAGCAACTGCGGTGATTCTCACAACGGCAAACAATCTGGAGGGCTACCGTATAGTTGAGACATTAGAAATAATAACTGCTGAATGCGTATATGGAATGAATCTCTTTCTCGATTTATTCGTTGGCCTGAGTGATGTGTTTGGTGGGCGGAGCCAAACGTCTCAGAGGATGCTTAGAGATGCGCGCAGGACTTGCCTCAATGAACTCAAGAGAGAAGCCGCAGAGGTCGGAGCAAATGCTGTTATTGCAGTTGACCTGGATTATAGTGAATTCTCAGGTAAGGGCAAATCAATGCTATTCTTGGTGGCCAGCGGCACCGCTGTGAAAGTTGAACGAATTGAATGATCGCGCGAGATTACTTCTAACAATCGAGCGCAGTGAAGCGCGCCGCGCGAATTTCTCATGGTTACTTTGAGTGTTCTGCGCCGCCCCCGGTGATGCGAGGCACCGGGCAGTGGCGACCTGAACCTGACACGGCGAACCGGCAGACTATATAATGTTCGACATGCCTTACGAGCCGCATTCGATACTGGCCATAGACGTAACGCCCTTCAGTCGGTCGCTGGCCGTGCTGCCTGCGATGAGGGCGCTCAGGGCGGCTTATCCCAAGACCTTCATCATAGCCGCCGCGCCATCGGGAACATGTGAGTTTTTGGAATCGGGAGAACTGGCCGACGAGACTATAGACCTCGGAGTGATAAAGCGCACGGGCGGCGATTATGCGGGCGCGATCAAAAGGGTATTCCGCCTGATGAAGCGCGCCCGGCGAGACCCGCTCGATACGGTGCTCGATTTCTCGCCGAGGCTTGAGACGCAAATGCTTTCGAGGATGCTGTCCGGCGCGCGGGTGATTACCCCTTCGCGCGTATTCCAGATGTTCGAATCGCTCTTTGGGCGAGGCGGCAGGGCGGCGCGTCCGACAGGTCACGGGGATGAATGCGCCAACGTGCTTAAAAGATTGGGAGTTGAAATAAAAGATACGCGGCTCGGAATCCCTTTGCCCGAAGCAGAGAACGAGCGGTTCGAGCAATTGCTCTCGCGTCATGGGTCGCGCGGGGGCGAACCCATAGTCGTGCTCTACGGTTCGATGGCGGGCGGAACTCGCGGCTGGCCTGTAGAGCGTTTCGCCGAGATGTCCGTCCGTCTCGCGGGCGATTTCGGCGCGCGAATAATCGCTGCCGACGAGCCTGCGGACAACAGGTTTACAGCGGCGATTGAAAAGCTGCTGCCCAAGGGAGCGATCAAACTTCAGCGGCCCCGCGCGATGGAACTCGCGGCGGCGATCGCGCGGGCGAGCGTGCTGGTTACCGACGACACAGAAGTAGCGGAAATGGGTCTGGACTTCGACACCCCCGTTCTCGAAGTGGCCGACTCGTCACAGAAGTCGAGCCGGTCGAAGCGGCACAGGATGGTTTACGGCGCATCTCGCGTCCGCATCACGGCGAGCGAAGTCTACGAAATCGCCTGCGAGATGCTGCAAGAAGGCCGCACCGTATCGCTGTTCGGGCGTTGAGCGAGAGCGCCCTTTCCAGGCGGTTTGCGAAGGGGTGTATAATCGGTCGCGCCCGATCAGATGCTTTTGACAGGGCTTCTTGACAGCATAGCGTTTCAAGTATATTGTGAGAGTCGCAGGGCAGTAGAGATTCGCACCGCGTCCTTAATTTATAATAGTTCTTGGGCTTTATTCTCATTTTACAAAGGAGGAAGCCATGAAACATCTACTCTGGGTGGTTGGACTGGTCGCTCTGGGTCCTGGAATCTGGTTTCTGGTCAAATTCTCGCAATCCGGCGATGTCGATACGGGTGGTGAAACGACCAATCTGATATATGCAGGCATCTTCCTGGTAATCGCGCTTATATGTTTCGGGGTGTTCTTCTACATGCGATTCAAGGAAGAAGGCGACCAGGACATAAGCATTACCAGACTTTGATGGAACCAGGATGGCAAACAGCCTCTGGCGTTCGACACAACCTGCCTGACGCAATTCACTGTTTCCATCTGGTCAATGGGTATCAGACTGTTTCGATCAAAAGGGGCAGCAGGTTCCGCCTTGAAACAAAAACGTTTCTACGGCAAAGGGATTTGCTGCCCCTCGCGCAGTAGAATTGACTCGCAACGATGCGCGCGCGTTTCACATAAAGACATCTTTTTTTCTGAAGATTTCTTTCTCATGCGCATGCATTTCGGCCGAGTTATTTTTTTGTCTTGATAGCGTTCATCTCTCAAGACGTCCGGAGAATAAAAACGGAAGCTCTCCAAGCATCGCTTCAAGCCAGGCTCTCGACTGCCTCGGCTATCCTCTCGACCCCGCGCTTGATGGCGTCGAGCGAATTCGCGTAAGAGATTCTCAGATAGCCCTCAGCGCCGAAGGCCGACCCCGGTGTTACGGTCACGAATGCTTTTTCCAACAACAGGCGCGACAACTCGACAGAAGTGCTCACCTGCCCTCTCATCAACCCTCGCATGTCGGGGAAGACGTAGAACGCGCCTTCGGGCATCGCGCAGCGAACGCCTTCTATCTGGTTCAAAGCCGGAACTATCCAATCGCGCCGCTTCCTGTATTCTTCCAGCATGGAACCGAGTGAATCCTGCGGGCCGGTTGCCGCTTCAAGGGCCGCCTTTTGCGAAATCGAGGGCGCGTTAGAGGTCGAATGGCTCTGCACCTTCAGGCAGGCGTGAATCCATTCGGCGGGGCCTAACGAATACCCGATTCGCCATCCGGTCATCGCATAAGATTTGGAAAATGATCCGCTCACCATCACGCGCGAGCGCAACTCCGCAGGCAACCCGGCGGCAGTACACGGGCGGGCGGGCGGATATGTGAAATAGAGATAGCATTCGTCGCTGATTATCCACACGTCCCGCTCGGCTGCGACCTCGACGATCTTGCGATACTCATCGGGCGGGATGATGCGGCCCGTCGGGTTGTTGGGCGAGTTGATTATCAGGAGCCGCGTGCGCGGAGTTATCGCCCGGCGAACCATTTCTGACGTGAGAAGAAAATCGTTCTCCGCAGTCTCTATGAATACGGGGTGGGCGCGCAAGAATCGGGCTATTTCGGGGAACGTCACCCAGTAAGGCGAATGAATGAGCACGTCATCGCCTGCGTTGAGCAGGGCTGCCATGGCGTTGAAGATGCCCTGCTTTCCGCCCACCGTCACTATGACTTCCGAAGGCTCGTATTCCACATCGAAATCGCGCCTGAACACATCGATGATGGCCTGTTTGAGCGGAGCGATGCCGCTCGTAGAGGTATAGCGCGTGAAGTTCTCTTCTATGGCCCGCAGGGCGGCGTCTTTTATATTGCGCGGAGTTGGAAAATCCGGTTCGCCCGCTCCCAGATCGACCAGGTCTATGCCTTCGGCCCGCAGCCGTTCGGCCACCATCAACACCGCAAGCGTCGAAGAGACCTCGACATCCGACACATATTCGGACTCCGTGAAAATCGCCTTACTCATCTCCCTCCTCACCGAATAAACAGATTGAACGGCTCGCGTTAGAGTATTACTCTAACGCGAATATGATTCATGGTTCGTTCCTTGTCCGTTGTTGCGCTATCGAGAGTCGAGGCTTGTGAAACAACGGACGACGGACGACGGACCACGGACTCTTCACTTCAGCTTGTCCCGCATGAGGCGTTCTACCGGGTCGGGGACCAGTCCTTCTATCGAACCTCCGAGTTTGAAGACTTCTTTGATGAGGCGGGAACTGAGATAAGAGTATGCCTCGCCTGCCATCAAAAAGACCGTCTCCACCGACGGTTCGAGCCTGCGATTCATCAGCGCCATCTGAAGCTCGTACTCGTAGTCCGACACCGCGCGTATGCCTCGCACTATGACCTGGGCGTTTTGCTCTACGGCATAGTGAACGAGCAGCCCCTCGAATGTGTCGACCGAGACGTTGTCCCATCTATTGATGGAGCTTATGATCTCGACGCGCTCTTCGGGCGAGAACATAGGCTTCTTTTCCACGTTCAGGAGCACGGCGACCACCACCTCGTCAAAGAGCCTGGCCGACCGCTCGATGATATCTATGTGCCCCATCGTAATCGGGTCGAACGATCCCGGATAGATTGCGCGACGCCCCATCAGCTATCTCCTTAAAGTTTTAAAACCGCAGGAAGCAATCAAGGTGAGCGATAGTAGCATATAAAGGCGGCAGCTATCCAGCTATCAGCCGTCAGCCATCAGTGGTCAGCAGCTTTAATCGGGGCCTTGATCCAAATGCAACGGACGACGGGCAAAGGACGACAAAACTGCTCAAACAGGTTGCTTTCACAGGCATCGAAGCGATACTCTCTTTTCCAACCGCTGGTTGCACAGATTTCTCAGATACTTTCTGCGTTATCCGTGTTATTTGTGGTCGATCTACTCTCTAATTATGGCAATGCTCTCAACACTCAACCGCTTCTCCGTGCGAGCGGCGCTCGCAGTGCTTGCGCTGCTCGTCCAATCAATAGCGCCCGTCTTTGCCGGGCCGACAGGTTTACAAAATCCATCGCCCGCCGCAAGAAAGAAATCTTTTTCGCAACCCGCAAGCAGGATTGAGACGCTCGACCAGCTTCGGGAGCAGATCGCCGCGCGCATATCTCAGCCACGATTCGCGCCCGCCGCCTGGGGAGTGAAGGTGGTTTCGCTCGATACAGGAAAGACCATCTTCGAGCACAACGCCGGTAAGTATTTCACTCCGGCATCGAATGCCAAGCTCTACACCGCAGCGGCCGTGCTCGACCGGCTCGGAGGCGATTATCGAATAAAGACATCGCTCTACTCGACGGCGCGCGCCGATGCATCGGGGAGCCTCAAGGGAGACCTGATAGTTTACGGCCGGGGCGATCCTACGATGGCCGCGAGGTTGAACGACGGCGATTACTTCAAGGGAATCGAGCCGCTCGTCGAACAGGTTGTGAATGCGGGCGTCCGGCGCATAGAAGGCGACCTCATAGCCGATGAAAGTTTCTTCCGGGGACCGCCGTTCGGGTCCGGTTGGGAGTGGAACGACCTTCAATGGTACTACGGGGCGGAGGTCTCCGCGCTTTCGATGAACGACAATGCCGTTGATCTCTTCGTCAAGCCCGCCGAGCGCGTGGGGTTGCCCTGTCGCATCTCGACCGGCCCGACCACTTCGTTCGTTACGTTCATCAATCGCACGCGAACCGTTGCAAAGGAAGCGAAAGCACAGATAGCCGTCTATCGCCCCGTGAGCGAAAACATCATATACGTATCGGGCCGCCTGCCCATAGACAGTCCCGGCTATACGGGTTATGTCGCCGTGCATGACCCTGCCAAATTGTTCGCGCTGATGATGAAAGAGGCGCTCGCGCGGCGCGGCATAACTCTCAAAGGTCAGGCGCGGGCGGTGAACTGGCAATATCGAGAAGCCATCCCCGTTGACTTCAACAAACTCGTCGACCTGGGTTCGGTGATTTCGCCCCCGCTCAAAGATATAGTGCGCGAGGCGCTCAAATCGTCTCAGAACCTCTGGTCTCAATTGCTATTGTTACAGCTAGGCGAAAACGAGAGGCAGCAGAGGAGCAGGGGAGCAGAGGAGCAGGGGAGCAGGGGAGCAGTCAGCCCTCAGCCGTCTGCAATCAGCAATCAGCAATCCGTTACGGAAGCCCGATTGCAAGACGCCGAGATGGATCCCGCGAGCGAACGGCTCGGCATAGAAGCTATGAACGCCTTTTTGAAGGAGGCAGGCATAGCCGAGGGCGAAGTGATGCTCGAAGAAGGGGCGGGCCTGTCGCGCCGCGATATAATAACGCCCGCCGCTACGGTCGAACTGCTGAAATTCATGGGCCGCCATCGATTGGCCGATTTATACATTGATGCCATGCCCGTTGCGGCAGTCGATGGCACATTGAAGAAACGTTTTCAAGAGACCCCGGCGGCGGCGAACCTCCGGGCCAAGACCGGCACACTCAGCTTCGTGCATGCGCTTTCGGGCTACGTCACGACCCTTGCAGGCGAACGCCTCGCCTTCTCGATTCTGATCAACAACTTTTACAACAGAGACCGGACATCTTCTGTGCGCGACGACATAGACGCGATAGCTGTGATGCTTGCCGGATTTTCAGGCCATAGCGAAAAGCAAAAGGCCGAAGGCAGTAGGCAGTAGGCCGCAAAGTAGCAGGCAGCGGTCTTATCACGCATCACGCATCTAGCTGATGGCGGACCTGAGCGGCGTCATCGCGCGTAATAGCCCCGCCGGGTTCGTAGCGCGACGCCGGGCCTGTTCACCTGTACTCGTATCTGTCTGAATTTTCCATCGAAATTGGTATTCGAGGGTGAATAGGCCATACTGTAAATAGTGCGCAATTCTGCGGCCACCTGATCGAAAACGCCCTTCAAATCTTCTATGCGCTCGGCCGTGTACATCCTCGCGCCTGAGACGCGAGCAAGCTCTTGCAATTGCCTCTCGGCAGTCTCTGTGATTCTGGCCTGATTTTGATTTGCAGGCGTCGTAGGGCTTGCGGCAGCGCCGGGCGAAGACGATACATAAATGTTTTGATTTGTGCCCGCAAGATATACCGGATAAACGAGAGCCTCGGCTTCCATCACACCATCCAGCAATTGATCGAAGGTCAAAAACGAGCCTGTCTGGGGAAATAAATTATTCAATATCCGGGGATTTTGCGCTTCGAAAAGGGAATTTTCAATGGCATTATCGTGGCCATCGGTTATGGCTATGACCGCATTGCGCTGCCCCTGGCCCTCCTCAATTCCTGAATCAGAACGTAACCGAGCGCGTCG
>JAKEHD010000464.1 GCA_022615215.1 Blastocatellia bacterium | reverse complement strand
GAAGAAAGAAAAAGGGCGGCGCACTCCACATAAGCGTTCCTCTCTGGAAAAACTTTCATTTTGCCCCGCGCGCAGTATAATATCAGTCCTTCACACTCTTTATACAGGAGATCGTGAATTTGAGGATAATATCGATGCCGCTATGCGTGCTGCGTTCGGTGGAGACTATCTCAAGCTGGTTTTTCCACCTGCTGCCGATCAGCGTATTCAGTTGCGCGTCCGCTGGAAAACGGCGGAAACCTCTGCGGCCGATCTATCAGATGGCACGCTCCGGTTTCTGTTCCTTCTAACGGTCCTCGCCAGTCCTGATCCAGCACCTGTTATAGCGATTGATGAGCCGGAAACAGGCTTGCACCTTGCAATGTTGCCAATAATTGCAGAGTACGCGGTCGATGCGACTTTACGCGCTCAGGTCGTTTTCACGACACACTCACCGCAATTGCTCGATGCGTTTACTGAAACCAGGCCAACAACCACAGTAACAAGATGGCAGGATGGCGAGACTGTGCTGCATAACCTGAGCGGCGATGACTTAAACTTTTGGTTAGGAGAATATTCGCTCGGCACGCTACTTAAATCTGGTGAGTTAGAACGCATGGCATGAAATTCATTCTATTTGTAGAATAAAACATTTCGCCAAAAGGTGAGATCTATGATTAAACTTTCATGTCAACTGGCCGCTGCTATCATAATCATCTTCTTTGCAGGACTCACTTCGCCAACTCTCGCCTGTACTTGCGTAAGAGTGGGGCCTCCATGTCAGGCTTATTGGAATTCGCCGGTTGTCTTTGTCGGCACTCCGCTCAGTGTCTCCCGGATTACAGTCGAATCGGCTGGTCACAAACGTCTTCAGAGGCTCTTTCGGTTCCGTGTGGAAGAGGCATTTCGTGGCGTCGAAAGGGCAGAATTGGAGGTGCTGACTGGTGCATGGGGCGGCGATTGCGGGTATGATTTTCAATCGGGAACGAAATACCTTGTCTACGGTCGCAAGCTGCCAGAGACTCGACGGGTGCATACAAGCATCTGCACACGAACCCGGCCTCTGTCAGAAGCCTCAGAAGATTTGAGCTATATACGGAGCATTGGGAAGATGTCTCCGGGCGGATTGATCTATGGGAGGGCATAACAGTATATGGTCGATCTCGAAAATGGCGGATCGAAGCCCTTTGGCCCTATAGCAGGGGCGACAGTCGTCGCCTCATCGAGCGAGCGCCTATTCGAGGCTGTGACAGGGGGCAACGGCAAATACAGTTTTTCAGGGATCCCGCCAGGGAAGTATACGGTGCGGGTGACACTTCCTCCCAAGCTCTCGCCTATCGAAGAAGAGACTGTCGAAGTACATGATCGCGGCTGCGCTGAAATCAACTACAATGCGGTTACGGATGGAAGAATAAGTGGAAGGCTGCTTGACGCACAGGCCCGGCCCCTGAAAAGCAAATCCGTGAGCCTGCTTCCCATCGGACGTGGCGGCGAACCGCTTAGACCTCTGTGGGCCTTCACAGAGGAAGATGGAAGTTTCCAATTCAAGAACCTTCCGCCGGGCCGTTATCTCCTCGGCGTCAATATAGCAGAAGCACCCGATGAGAAGTTGCCTTATAAGAAGACGTTTTATCCTTCGACTCCTGTTCAGTCGAAAGCAGAGGTTTTCTTACTCGGCGAGGGGCAGCACCTTACAGGAATAGATTTCCGCCTTCCCTCGCCGCTCATTGCCCGGACGATACAGGGGCAGGTCGTCTGGCCCGACGGACGACCTGCGGTCAAGGCTGAAGTGAGGCTGGAAGATTTGGAATCCGGCCGATCAGCCCACTGGCCTGCCAAAACGGGTACCGATGGACGTTTTACATTTTCGGGTTTCGAAGGAGTCACTTACAAGATGGTCGCGACTATTCCGGCGGACCCGAACTGGAACCCTGACAGCGGCAATCCTGTGGCACTGCTCGTAAGTAATGCGGTCGAGTTTACGCCATCAGCGCAAACAAAGCCTGTGCGCCTCATTATCAATGTTGACGGCGATGGCATAAAGAGAACCAGGAGCACCATCGGTCCCCGGACAACGCAAAAGAGCCGCAAGAAACCTTGAGAAATATTTAAGGGCCGCTTGCTCGGAGGGGTTATGAAACAATTTTATCTATGGCGGTTGCTGATTTCTGTCTGCTTGATACTTCTGCTTTCAGCAGATCGCGATTATGCGGCGATACAGCTAACGAATTCACAGACAGCTTTCTTCGAGAGTATAAAAAAACTGTGCGGCCAGAGTTTCGAGGGCGCTACCGAGTTCCCGCAGAACCCCGACCATCCGCTCGCAGGCAAGAAGCTCGTAATCACTGTAGGTGCCTGTACCGATAAAGAGATTCGCATCCTGTTTCATGTCGGAGAAGACAAATCGAGAACCTGGATACTGACGCTCAGTGATAAAGGATTGCTCTTCAAACACGATCATCGCCACGCAGACGGAACGCCTGATGAAATTACAATGTATGGCGGATGGGCATCCCCTGAAGGAACCGCTTACAGGCAACGATTTCTGGCGGATTCGGAGACGAAAAAGCTCATACCGGAGGCCGCAACCAATGTGTGGATGCTTGAGATCGATAAAGAGAAAGAGCAGTTGGTCTACTACCTTGAGCGCCACGATGAGCCGCGCTATCGCGCAGTGTTCAATCTGAAACCCATCAATAAATAATCGATCGAGAGGCAATAGGGACGAATGTCTAACCAATGGTAGATGCAACGGATCAAAAGAACGAGGTTCTCCCTTAGCCTGCTCAAAAAAATTACGACTCCTATGATCGAAAAACCTTACCCCTTCTCCGACCTCTCTCTGGCCCGACGCCTCGAAAGGGCTGAAGCCCTCGGCAATGTGGATTTCGTCGAAGCCAGGGCCAAAGTCTTTCCAGAAAGCGGCGCGCGGTGGATCACGCTGGCGGGAGCTTATGCCATGTATGACGGCGTGAGATCGCCTCTGACACAGACATTCGGTCTCGGAGTGTTCGAGACCGTCACAGCCGCTGAGATGGAAACGATTGAGAATTTTTATAAAGAGCGCGAAGCGCCCGTCTTTCATGAAGTCAGCCCTCTGGCCGATCTCTCACTGCTCGCTCTGCTTAATGAGCGGGGCTATCACCCCTGTGAGTTTACAAGCGTGATGTTCCGTCCTATCGCTTGCGGAGTTCGTTTGACGGCTTCAAAGAATGAAAGAATTCGAGTGCGGCTTATCGAGGAAAACGAACATGAGATGTGGGCGCAGACGGCCGCCGAAGGATGGAGCGAGTTCACCGAGTTTGCCGATCTTATGCTTGAATTATCCCGTGTCAGCACGAAGCGATCAGACGGGCTTTCGTTCCTCGCAGAAATCGAAGGCAAGCCTGTTGCCACAGGAGCGATGAGCGTTAGCGACGGAGTGGCGCTTCTGGCCGGAGCGAGCACTATCCCTGAATCTCGTAATCAGGGCGCGCAACTGGCGCTGCTCGAAGGCCGTTTGAATTATGCCGCAGAGCACGGGTGCGACACGGCTATGATGTGCGCGCTGCCCGGCAGCGCCTCGCAACGAAACGCCGAGCGTCAGGGGTTTCGCATAGCCTATACCCGAATCAAGTGGCAACTCGGCCGGCCTTCAATATAATAATCTGTCTGAGGCGCTCGTGTTATATCCGCCTGCGCTCAAGCCTGTGAAGCAGTGTGAACAGATCACACGTACATGGCACGCCCGGCGGCTTTTCAGTCAGGTCAAGGTGGTAATTCCATGAAGCTGAATTTTCGAGCCTGCCGCATTCGCGGATTTCCCTCTCTGGCAACTCGTCGCAAACTCTCTTCATTGTTGGGGACACGAAACCGTATCAGCGCAAAAGCTGCAATAGTGCTCGCGCTTCTGATTTTTATAATCTCATTCTCCGCGAGATCGTTACATGCGGTCGATCTTTTGCCGGATATGTACACCATTCGACAACCTTTACATGGGCTTACTTATACCTACGACCTGCGAGCAACATACATAACGAGCGGCCATGGGCTTCTGGGGCCTTATGATGTAAAACCATCGGACACATTCTGGCTGGCGAGAGCGCCTGGGTACTCCATTTACCTGAGCGCGATATACGAATCTGCGGGAAGGGATTTCTTCGCAGTACAGTCGATCCAAAATGCCATCAATTCGCTATCCTCCGTCTTGATATTCATCATCGCGGGGATAATCGTCAGTTGGCGTGTGGGGTTTGTATCGGGAATCTTTAGCGCCATCTCTCAATACATGGCTCATAACTCCAATCTTATTCTTCCGGATTCGCTCTGCGCGTTTCCCATACTGGCGGGCGTTCTACTCCTGACTTCAGCCTATCGTTATCGCCGTCACCTGCTCTGGTTGTATATACTGGCGGGAACGATGTTCGGGCTAGCCTGCTGGCTCAGGTCACAAGCCATTTTGATGCCGGTTTTCATAGCCCTGCTGCTCGGCCTGATCTCGATAAAGAGATCTGCTCCGATCAAGCATCTGGTCGCTATGATTGTAAGCTCCTTTCTGGTCATCGTTCCCATTACGATCAGAAACTATTATATATTCGGCGAAATCGTTCCGATAAACATCGGACTCGGTATGGTGCTGTGGGAGGGCATAGGCGAAGCGAGCGATGGACGATTTGGCGCACCGGCTACGGATGAACAGGTAGCCCGGCAAGAGGCGATAAGCTATGACAATCCCAAGTACAGGCATTCCTGGTCAACGCCGGACGGAATCAAACGTGACCGCGATAGAATTGGAAAAAGTATCGTGATAATAACAGAGCATCCATTCTGGTATGCCGGAGTGATGTTGAAGCGTATGCAAAGAATGCTTGGATACTCTACGAAAGGGCCTCTGGTATTGGGAGAGACGGATAGGCGATCTCTGGAGATTATAAATGGGGTTCGGGACATATCGCCCGTGAGGCCGGAGTGGCAGGATATGGATGTCGAAGCATCCCGACTGGCATTTGGAGAGAGCATATCCTGGGCGCGGCCTATCGTCAGGTCGATTCAAAAAATAATAAAGGCAACGACGATAGTCTTTCTGTTACCGGGAGCCGTGATTATTTTTGCGATAAGCCGACGCAGAGCCATGTTGATACTGATGGTCCCGCTCTATTACCTGATATTTCAATCTGCAATGCACACCGAGGCCCGCTATACAGTTCCTATGCAATATTTTTTACTCGTCATCGTTGCAATTGCATGGGTGGCGACAGGTGCCCTGGTCAAGGAAGGGCTGATCAACATCATGAATAAGAGAGCGAAGCGGAGCGAGAAAGCCGGGGCGTGATATGGCGATTCCTCATCTCTTTGCCGGGGGGATATGACTTCTCAGCAAAGCGGGCGCGCTTCCAGAAATCGAGCCCGGTTACTTATCGTGCTTCAACCTTCATTTATACTGCGCGCGGGATAAAATGAAACTTTTTCCGCAAGTACAGAATCATATTTGGAGTGCGCCGCAATCGGCGGCGCTTTGGCTTCGATAGTGGGCTT
>JAKEHD010000463.1 GCA_022615215.1 Blastocatellia bacterium | reverse complement strand
GTATTACTCTATCGTCGCAGCTTTGGCCCTGCGCTTCGCAAGAAATCAAATTGAATGCAATAGGGGAAAGCGGCGTCGAGCCGCCGCACTCCAAATAAGGTTCCTCCATTCACCCGTACATCAACCTGCAAAATGTCATAAATCCCCTCGAAAGAGCGGGCGCATCTCGCCCCTACATAATGAGGCGGGAAATAGATCGAAATCCCATCACGGCATCGAGATTTTTTTTCAGACATCAACCATCAAACCTCAGCTTGAGGAATAACAACTAAGGACAAACCAATCTGACGGCTGGAGACTGATGGCTGATAGCTGATTTCTCCATCTCACAACAGATGCTTCTTCAGATAATCGGCATAAAGCCGACAGCGCGGCTTTGCATCCTTCGCGGAATCACCTGAGATCAGGCCCGCGCTACGCAAACGATAGAAACTTTCAGCCGTCTGACAGGGACGGCCTTCGAGCACTCCCTTCAATACTTCGTTGAGCGCCTCGTCCTGCTGCAATGAAACCAGCATCCGCCGCAGATGGTCTCCATAAGGCCCCTCGTCGTGATCGGCGCGCGCTTCGAGGGCTGACAGATCGAGCCCCTGCGTCGCCATCTCGTGAAACCCGCAGCGCACAAGATATGGGTGGCCTCCCACAAGCCTGCTGTAGCGCGATACTTCGGTCTCGTTTCTTAAAGGAGAGCCGTGCTTACGGTTGAGTTCCTCGACCTGCCTCGGAGTGAAATCTTCGAGCAGAAGGCGCGTGCCGACATTGAACGGCGACTGGTTCAGGTCTGTGATGAAAAGATGCGCTTCTGTCGCATAAGCGATGGCAAGCGTGAGGCGCTGCCACGGCCCTGCCGGGTCGAGCGCGCGCTTGTTGTGCCAGGAACGGAACAATCCAAAAACCTCGCTTCCGAAATCGCAGGTGAAGAGACGATCCACTTCATCCAGCCCCCATACGATAGGAGAAGAAATCTTGCTCAACACCTCGCGCCGCAGATACCGCTCAAAGTTGATGCCGGGGCTGAGGTGTCGGCTCCACTTCTCGGCGGGAAAGGCATCCAGGTCGAGTTGGTCGGCCAGGAGTTCGGCCAGCATCAGAAGCAATGTTTCAATCGATTCCAGACAGGCGGCGTCGAGGCTCTGAAAATCCGCGAGCACGACCTTCGCTCCCGTTTCGCGCGCCTGTTGAAGGCCGCGAGCCAGCAAGGAGGTCTTTCCAACCTGCCGCGCTCCTTTTAAAGGAACTATGCTGTCACGGCGAGCGATTGCAGAGCGAAACTTTTCATCGGCGGGCCGGACTACGTAAAACTCCGAACCGAGCGGGACAGCGCCTCCGGGCGGCTCAAGCTTTTCCTGCAAGGTCGTTGAGATGACGGGGCGTGTGATCTCTGCGTTCCTTGTCACCGAATGAGTGTGATCCCGTTCGATTTCATTCTTATGGTTCGCCTGAGCGTCGCGCTTCGATCTTGCTTCTATCTCAAGATCGAGCTTCAAACTCTTGAGGTCGTTCAACAAGTCAATGGCTTTTGGGTATCGTTCCTCTCTTTTTTTGCGCAGCGCCTTGAAGACGATTCGCTCCAATTCCGGCCGAATATCCGGGAAGTATTGCGAGAGGGGCGCAGGCTCTCGCTCAAGTATCGACACGATCACATCGCTTGGGGTCTGTCCCGAAAACGGCTTCGCTCCGGTAAGCATTTCATAAAGCACGACGCCGAAGCTGAAGATGTCGGTCCTGGCATCCGCCTTGAGGCCCCGCGCCTGCTCCGGCGACATATAATTGATCGTGCCCATAATCATGCCGGGTTCTGTCTCGACTCCGGGGACGTTTGACGATCTGGAATGGGCCTGGGGCATTTGAGGCTCGGTCAGTTTGGCGAGGCCGAAGTCTAGCACTTTGACGTAGCCGTCCGGACGCACCATTATGTTTTCGGGTTTGATGTCTCGGTGAATGATGCCCGCCTCGTGCGCCACTACCAGGGCGCTCGCCACCTGTATGGTTACGTCGAGCGATTCATTCATCTTCATCTGCGCGCTTTCGATAAGCTGGCGCAAGGTCTGTCCGCGTATGAACTCGGTTGCAATGAAATGTAGGCCATCCACTTCGCCTATTTCATAAATGGTTATGATATTCGGATGATTGAGGGCCGATGCGGCGCGGGCTTCCTGTACGAATCTTTGCAGACGGCCTTCGCCTCTTGTGAGTTGGAGAGGCAGTATCTTTAACGCGACGCGGCGGCCCAGGCGAGAGTCTCTTGCCAGGAAGACCTCGCCCATGCCGCCCGCGCCTATGGATTTGATAATCCCGTAGGGACCGATCATCTTGCCCTCTACAAGTCCGGCCTGCTCTTCCGCCATCGCTTTTGCAGCAACATCGAGCGCGGGTTCTTCGATGAACTCAGCCGCCTCTCGATCTGAATCAAGTAATGTCTCAACCTCTCTTCGCAAGTCTTTGTCATCGCCACAGGCTTCATCCAGGAAAGTGGTCCTCGCGCCCGGCTCAAGCGCGAGCGCCTCTTCGAGCAGTTTGTCTACCTGCCGCCACCGCTCAGGCTTCATCTTCCTCTACCCCGCTGATTTCACGATGGAGCCAGGCTTTCGCCCGCCGCCATTCGCGCTGGACTGTGGGCGATGATATGCCCATTACCTCGGCAGTCTCTTCGATGCTGAGTCCTCCAAAATATCGCAGTTCGACTATGCGGCCCTTTCGCTCGTCAATTCGTGTGAGGCCGGTAAGCGCATCGTCCAAAGCGATTATCTCCGGCATCCGCCTGCCAGATACTTCCGCAGCTTCGTCGAGTGAGACCTTGCGAGCCTCTCCGCCTCGTTTGGCATAACCCCGGCTGCGGGCATGGTCTACGAGTATGCGACGCATCAGTTGGGCCGCGACCGCGAAGAAGTGAGCGCGATCCTGCCAGCGCATTCTGTTGTAATCAACGAGACGGATGTAAGCCTCATTGACCAGAGCGGAGGTTTGAAGCGAGTGGCCTGCGCGCTCTCGCTTCATGTAGTGATGCGCGCGGCGGCGAAGCTCCTCATAAACGAGGGGGACCAGCTTATCGAGGGCCTCTTTGTCGCCGTTGCCCCAGGCTTGAAGCAATTGAGTAACATCGTTCGATGAGGGCGGCATGATGTACCCTCCGCAATCAGATCAAGAAAGAAACACGCGCTGGCCGGATTATAGCACTTAAACGAATGATGTGAAAAAAATATCCGGGTTGTGATGGGTCTTCGACGCACATTCTTCATGATGGGTTGTACGTTTTATTCTCGTGAAAAAAATAACCCGGCTGTGATGGGATTTCAACCCGGTTCTCGCCATATTAAGTAGGAGGCAATAAGACGCTAAAAGATTATCAGTCGGAACTAAGTGCCCTCGGGTACTTAAACAAAGAAACCTGAAGGTTTCTACTTTTGAAAAGTGGTAACCGCCCTCAGCCCGCTGATCGGCGAGTTGAAGGGTACGATAATGTAAACCCTATCTTAAACTTAGGAGGTTAAAAATGGCAAAATTCACTGAAGCTCAAAAGAAGAAACTCCAGGAGACAGTTGCTGGGGTAATAAACGGCAAGAAAATGAAGGAGCACCGAGTCGTAAAACACCGTTGGAACTTCGAGCCGCTGAAAGCGCTCGAGATCACTAGACGGAACGGAACGCTTATAGCAAAAGGCAGGTTTACGCATTACCTGAGAGTCGTTCGCGATGATGTTGTGACCTATGGATTCAAGATAGATAACGGGCAGGTCAAAGATTTTGAGTTCAAGTATAAAGACAGAGGTTGGAGCGAGGCGGTAAACGTAGCCCTCAAGGGTCTGGCAGCCTACTTTGGAAAAGACAGTTCTTCTCTAGAAGATCTGAACGACAAGCTCGGCAATGCCTTTGACGGCGGGGTGCCAGAAGAGGCACAAGTGATTGTTGCCAATATAGCAATGGCTTTAAAGCTCAAGGAACAACGAAGACAAGCTACTACGATACCGGTTCGGCGCTCGTAGTCGAAAATCAGGGTTAGAACTTGAATCAGATAGTTGAACTGCTTAACCGGGCAGATCAGAGGACTGGCAAAGCCAGCCTTTTGATCTGCCATCAATTGGCGCAGGCTAACGTAGGGACAACAGCTTAGTTGTCTTCGCTCTACACCTTCATCTTCACCTCGAATATATCGGGCCGCGAGTAATGGCCTGTCACGTCGAGCGTGAGGCTCTCTTCGGCTATGCGCGCGAAATCAAGCTCCGCAGTTATTATCGTCTCTTCATCGAAGATCGGACCTGCAAGCAACGCTCCATCGGGAGCTATGATGGCGCTTCCGCCGTTGAGCACTATCGAGTCGGGATTCTGTCGGAGCGCCTCTATAGGCTCAAGCTCTTCGGGGAGGTCGCGGGCCGTCATTATCGCGCCGCACGCGATGACGAAGCAGCGGCCTTCGAAGGCATAGTGGCGGCTCGCCACGAGGTTCATCTCTTTCACCTGCGGCCACGCCGCTATGTGAACGTCTTCGCCTGACTCGTGAAGCGCCTGACGCGCGAGCGGCATCCAGTGCTCCCAGCAAACAAGCCCGCCTACACGGCCCGCCTCCGTATCGATTGCCTTGAGGCTCGTCCCATCGCCTTTGCCCCAGATCATTCGCTCGGTATAGGTGGGCATGATCTTGCGATGGCGACCCGCGAGCGATCCGTCCGCTCCGAACGTCAGCATAGTGTTATAGAGCGTGCCGCGCCCCGGACCCGCTTTCACGCGCTCATGCACGCTTATGTTGAGCACGATGCCGTGCTCGCGTGCCGCGCGCCCCAACTCTTCGGTCACAGGGCCGGGCACGACGACGCTGTTAGCCATCAATCGGGCGAATACTTTCTTGGTCGGCTCGTGGTCCCACAACGCCATATCGCGGCAGCTATCGAGCCACGCCGGATAACCCGGCAGCCAGGTTTCGGGAAAAACTATCAACTTCGCGCCCTGCGCCGCCGATTCAGAGATAAGCGCGAGAGCTTTTTCGACCGACCGTTTCAGGTCCATATAGACGGGCGCTGCCTGCACCGCTGCAACCTTTATAGTCATGCGATTCGACGCTCCTTCAACATAAGCGGCTCGACAAGGAGTTTAAAACATTTCGAAGGAATGATTAAGGATGGTTCGGCGAAGGCTCGCAAAAGGCGCAAGAAGGCACAGGCTCGTATCAGTGTTAAATCCTCAGCGCGCGGCGTGTTTTATTCCGCGCCCGCTATCGCCTCGATTTGCATCCTGACTCGCACGAGTTGCCTCGGCTCAGCTTCTTCAAGGCTTGCGGCCTCCTGGCGGAGCTTCTCCAATCGGACGTAAAGCTTGTAGAGGTAGCGCCTCGCCGATTCGACTCTATGGAGACATGCCTTCTCGGATATGCTCAAATCCATTACCGTTTTTTCAAGCGATGACCGGCGAGATTGTAAAACTATCAATTCGTCGACGTTTCCCGCAGCCCCCGCTCTTTCGAGGAGGTTATCGAGGGCTTCTCGCTCGGCCCTGCGTTCCTCCAACTTGGACTTGACAAGCTCGTGCTTCATCTCCGCCTCTTCCAACGCCAGTTCTGCTTTTGCCAATTCGCCTTTATTTTGCCTGTTATTATACATACTTCGATCAGCCTCCTGCTTTAATGCTGCTCGAAACCTTATGATGCGGGACGCGGCGTGTGATCCATATATTTCGCAATGCCGGTTGTGACACCGGCCCGGACATTCCAAGAACTCGCATAAAGCTTTCTCTCCTACGCAAACGCGCCCACTGGGGCGATCTCCATGAACATGCAGAGTCCTCGAATCGGGGGCGTTACGAAATACTCAAGCCTGCAAATGTTGCCCAATTATCGCAAGGAATGCCGACCTGAGCAATACTTTTATTTTCAGCCGTCAGCCATCAGCCGTCAGCCGTCAGCTATC
>JAKEHD010000462.1 GCA_022615215.1 Blastocatellia bacterium | reverse complement strand
TTGCACGAACAGATAGAGGGGGCGTTTGAGGTGGTGATGGAGCAAATGCCGAGGGCAGGGATGAAAGAGCGAGTGATAGTATTCATACACTATCTGTTGAAATCGGGGAAGGCTACGGAGAGAGAGGTGGGGCAGGCAGTGAGGCGGATAAACGAAGCGAAAGGAGCGGAGATCATGGAAACAGCTTATGACAAGATTCTCAACAAAGGCTTGCAACAAGGCTTGCAACAGGGAAGTCAACAAACGGCTTTGAAAATGACTTTGCGATTGTTGCGCAAAAGATTCGGTCGAATCGAGAGTCGGACGGAAGCGAAAGTCGTCAGTCTTTCGACAGAAAAGCTCGAAGAGTTGGGCGAGGCATTGTTGGACTTCGAGAAACCGGAAGATTTGAAGACCTGGCTGAAGGAACACTCCGCGAAGTAGGCATCGAAATGAACAGCCTGAACCCTGGAGTGATGAAAATCAGGGCAGAGCGGGGATCCGCATCCCGGCCTGCACCTGAGAAGCGGAAGAAGAAGGAGAAGACGATTGGAAAACAAGGCAATAGTAAATCAAACCAGGGGGCCGATACGTGAGGGTATGGTCAAAAAGGCGGTGTTAATCCTCGACCTGCCTGCCCGCGCCCTGATGCGAAACCGGTTGCTCAGAATCCTCCGAAACCCGGCAAGTAGTGCATTAAAATATATTTTAATGCGGGAGCACCACTCCTATTGCGCGATGCTGAGTATTCGTAATTCCTTCTTCCCAGCCGCATCAGGTTTCGGACTTATGGAAAAGATATGACTGAACCAACCAATTTCCCGGATGAAGGGATAGTGGCGGGCGCGCCCGTGATCGTTTACCTGCACAGCCCGCGAGAGAAGCTCTGGGGCGTGCTTTACAGGTTGAACGAATCGGGAGTCTTTCTGCGGGGACTCGACCTGAACACGTTCGACGACTGGATGAAGATGATCGTGAATGGCGAACGAAACATAGGGCTTACGCATGTCTTCCTGCCTATGTGGAGAGTCGAGCGCGTCTCTCTGGATGAGACCGTAGACGACATTCAATCGCTCGCCGATAAATTCCATTCCCGCATCGGCGTGACCGTATCGGAATACCTCGGCCTCGCTTGACGCACAGCCGTCAGCCATCAGCCCTCAGCCATCAGCTATCAGCTTTTTAACTGATGGCTGATAGCTGATGGCTGATTCTCAGGGAAGGTGCTGGAATATCTGCGGGTCGAGCTTCGCCGAGTAATTGATATTGGTCAAGGTGATCTCCTGGGCGAATTTGTCGTCCTGCATGGTCACTCTCCGCGAAGGCACGAGCGTGTTCTGCACGATGCGCTGCGGCGTGTAGTAGTAAGAGACGCGGTACTTCGTCGCGGGCTGTTCGTCCGACAACTTCAATTCGTATTCGAGACGCACGACCCGGTAGAATTTCTTGCTGATCCAGTAGCGCGTCTTTTCGCCATTGGGCGTGGTCAAATCCAACACTATGGTATCTATGCCGACTATGGTCTCCGAGCCTCCCAGTTCGACCTTCGAGCCGTCCTCCTTATATCTAAGCAAGGTTGTAAAGTCGTGAGTGAGTTGAGCGCGAAAAGCGGCGGCGACTTCCGGGCTGGGAGTGACGTACTGACCGTTCTGCGCAGTCCATACGCTTGCGCCGTTGAAGGCCGCTATATAGGTTATCGAAGGAGGCGCTCCCTGTTTCTGCGCTTCTTCGGGCGGGGTCAATTCCAGGTCGACGCGCAAAAGGTCCAGCCAGGACTTCTCCTGTCTGACAGAGCGCATGTTATAGTTGCCGGTTATGTCGCCCTGATCGGTTGCAAGGCGCACGGTGCCTTCTTCCTGAATGCTTGCGCGTGCAGGTTCGAGCGCCTTGCGGCCTCCGTAACCGAGGATTGCGAATTCGGCTACCGCTTCGGCTTCGGTAAGCTGAGGGAGCTGCGCCTTCTCATCTTCCTTTTGCTTCTGGTCTTTTTTGGTTTCGGTTTGTTTCTTCTCTTCTTGCCGCGACTCGTCGGCTTCAAACCCGCTCGATACGTCCGAAAACGCGGACGGCGCAAGCGCCATCGCGCATATCAGTATCGCAGCCGCCAGGCAAGAAAGAAATCTTTGTCGAGCGGACGGCTCTCGGTAATGTTTTTTTATCGTGCTAAACAAGGTGAATTTTCCTCCATAGACTGCATTCAAATCGCATCGGGCTAACACAACTATAATGAGAGACTATCACTGATCGGACTGAAATTGTAGCACATCGCCGTCACGCGCCGCACCCGAAAGCCCGGTCGATAATGTGGCGCAAAAAGAGCGCCCGTAATCCCTCGCAACAGTTCTATGATGTATCAGGGAGGGGTTGTCGGTTGCAAGCCGTGTGAGCACTGCTATAGAATTTGCGCTCGGCATTAAAAACTCGGAGGCGTAATGAAGATAGGCATTCTCGTGGGCCGCGAAGGCACTTTTCCGCAAGCCCTCATAAATGAGATCAACAACCGACAGGCAGGCGTCACAGCCGAGTACATAATGCTCGGCGGCGTGAGAATGGCCGAGCGATGTTCTTACGATGTTATAGTGGATCGCATATCGCACGAAGTCCCGTTCTACAGGGCCTATCTCAAGAGCGCGGTCCTTTCGGGCGCAAAGGTCATCAACAACCCTTTCTGGTGGACCGCCGATGACAAATTCTTCAACTACTCGATTGCGACCTATCTCGGAATAGCCGTGCCCAAGACCATACTGCTGCCTCAGAAGGAGTACAAAGAAGGTGTGGTTTCGGAATCGCTCAGAAACCTTGAGTACCCTTTGAACTGGGACGCCATAATAGATCACATTGGATTTCCCGCTTTCATAAAACCCTACGACGGGGGAGGATGGCGCGGCGTCTCCAAAGTCAGTTCGCGGGAAGAGTTGCTCGAAAAATACAACGCGAGCGGCACCGATTGCATGGTTTTGCAAGAGGGCGTGCCCTTCGATCACTACGTCCGATGTTACACGATAGGCAAGAAAGACGTGTGGCCCATACCTTACGACCCGATTTTTCAGCGATACCTGGTCGTAGATGATTATCTCGCTCCCGAAGTCGATGAGCGCGTGCGCCGCGAAGCGATACTTATAAACGAGGCGCTCGGTTATGACATAAACACGGTCGAGTTCGCCATAGCCGACGGCATCCCTTATGCAATAGATTATATGAACCCCGCGCCCGATGCAGACTGGTGGTCGGTCGGCTCGGTCTATTTCAAATGGCTCGTCGAGAAGGTGGCTGACCTCGCCATCGGGACGGCCCTTCACGGCGAGCCGACCCTGAAGGCGCATCGCTGGAATGAGTTGCTCAATGACGAAATCACAAGGCCCGATAAAGATTTCTTTCTTGCGCGAGATGACCGCTTGAGTTGAGATTATATGCAAACGGCAGATCAGGCAGTCCGGGAATACAACGCGCTCCTTGAGCGCGACGGCTCCCTGCTCGAAGAGTCGCGCCGCTATCTCACCGACAGATTCGAAGAGGTGCGGCTCGTCTTCGGCGGACGGACGCTCTCGCCCTACCTGCGCCCGCATTTCATCACGCGCGACGAGTGGCGGCGCATAACGAGCGCCTGCGAAAGGATATGGGGAGCGATAGAGAAGGTCGGCCGCCACGCTCCTTCGGACCCCTTTATGCTCGATCAACTCGGATTGACCGAGGCCGAACGCTCGCTCGTTGCGGTCGATCCGGGCTACGAAGAGGTTTCGGTCACATCGCGGCTCGACTCTTTTCTGACGGGCGAGCGATACAGTTTCGTCGAGCTCAATGCCGAGTGCCCCGCGGGCATAGCCTATCAGGATGTGGCGGCTGAGATATTTCTTCAATTGCCCGTTATGCGTGAGTTCCGTCGAAGCCGTGAAGTCACTGCGATGTTCTGCCGCGACCATTTATTGGAATCGTTCCTTGCTATTTACGAGCGCGTTCGCGGACGGGCCGCGTGGCCCAGTATTGCCATAGTCGATTACAGCGGCCTGCCGACGCATCGTGAGTTCGAGTTGTTCAAAGAGTTTTTCGAGAGTCGCGGTTATGCGGCCGTGATAGCAGACCCGCGCGAACTTGAGTTGCGCGAAGGCAAGCTCTTTCATAAGGACTTCCGCGTAGACCTCGTTTACAGGCGTGTGCTGACTACGGAGTTGCTCGCGCATGCGGACGAGTGCCGAGCGTTCATCGAGGGATACCGGCGGGGCGCGGCCGTCTTCATCAATTCTTTTCGCACTAAATATGTCCATAAAAAAATGCTCTTCGGCGTGCTGACCGACGAGCGCCACGAGCGTTATTTCAGCGAGGCCGAACGCGAAGCCATACGGCTGCACATTCCCTGGACCCGCAAACTCGAAGACACGCGGACCACCTTCGAGGGCAGAGATGTGGAGTTGCTCGAACACGTGAGGGCGACGCGCGACCGCCTCGTGCTCAAACCGAACGACGATTATGGAGGGCACGGAATATACATAGGATGGGAGACGGATGAAAGCGCGTGGGACGCTGGCATAGAGCATGCGCTCGCGGGAGACTACCTAGTGCAGGAGCGCGTGACCACCGCGCGCGAGGTCTTTCCGTTCGTGAATGAAAGCGAAGGCAGGGTGGAGATGACCGAGCAATTGCTCGACCTGGACCCGCTGCTCTTTTTCGGCCGCGTGGCGGGCGCTTTCACGCGGCTCTCTTCGTCCTCGCTCGCAAACGTCACTTCGGGCGCAGGGATGGTCCCTACCATGATAGTCGATTGAGATTTTCGGACTCTCAGGAGAGGAGTCCTACAGGTCGAGAGGGCGACGCCCTGAAACCATGAAAACGGACGCACCGTATGTCCGACAATCTGCCAGATTGTCGTTGCCCTCTGACCGGCAGCCCTCGACAAGCTGGCAGCTTGTCGGACATTTGCAGAGGAGATCGAGATGGCCGACTTTACCATAGGAATCGAGGAGGAGTTTCAGATCATCGACCCCGAAACACGCGAGTTGCGCTCGCACATAACGGAGATGATCGAAGAAGGAAGGATGGTTCTGGGCGAGCAGGTGAAGCCCGAAATGCATCAGTCGATGATCGAGATAGGCACAGGGATATGCAACAATATCAAGGAAGCCCGCGCCGATATTGTGAACCTGCGCCGGACGGTCGCCGGGCTTGCGGCGAGCAAGGGCCTCTGCATAGCCGCCGCTTCGACGCATCCCTTCTCCAGATGGCAAGAACAGGAGATCACGCCCGACGAGCACTACGCGAAACTGCTCGACGAGATGCAGGTGCTCGCGCAATCGCTCCTGATATTCGGCATGCACGTTCACGTAGGCGTAGACGACCGGGAAGCTCGAATACACCTTATGAACGCCGCGCGCTACTTCCTGCCGCACGTCTTGACCCTTTCGACGAGTTCGCCTTTCTGGATGGGAACCAATACAGGACTGAAGAGCTATCGTTCGGAGTTGTTCAAGAAATTCCCGCGCACGGACATACCCGATTATTTCGGCTCCTATGGCGAATATGAAAGCTATGTCGAGCTTCTGTTGGAGACCGGCTGCATCGATAGACCGAAAAAGATATGGTGGGACGTGCGTCCGCATCCGCATTTTCCCACGCTCGAATTCCGCGTCTGCGACATTCCCTCTCGCGTGGACGAGGTGATAGCGATTGCCGCGCTGTTTCAGGCCATAGTGGCCAAGCTCTACAAGCTCTATCGCATGAACATGGGGTTCCGGCTCTACCGTCGCGCGCTCATACAGGAGAACAAGTGGCGGGCCGTGCGATGGGGTCTGGACGGCAAGCTCATAGACTTCGGCAAAAAGATAGAGGTGCCCGCCCGCGACCTGATACTTGAGTTGATGCATTTTGTCGACGACGTGGTCGACGAACTCGGCAGCCGCGAAGAGATCAACTACGTCTACAAGATTCTGGAGACCGGCACGAGCGCCGACCGCCAGTTGAAGACCTATCGAGAGACCGGTGACCTGAAAATGGTAGTCGACCAATTGATAGCCGAGACGATGGAGGGCGTCACATGATAGAAACCGAAGGCTGGGGTCTGCGCGAACCTGACGGCAGACCGTCGCGGGCAAATGCAGATTGCAGCCCGTCTGTGTTAATCTATAAGTTCGGTTTCAATTGAATGAGCGATAAAGAACATCCCCACGATAAAGACGATTACAAGACGCTTCCGCCGGGCGAGCGAGACACCCGATGGCGCGGAGAGGATAACTGGTCCGAGGTGCGCCTGAGCGCACAGGAAGCCATTCGTCACGCCAACTCGCGCGGCAAAAAACGTTCTTCCAAACCGATTGCGGCGTTTCGTGAACGCCCGCTCGTCTTCGTCACATCGCTGGTGGCGGGACTCGTGGTTCTCGTGACCATGAGTTATTTCTTATTCAGTTCTTCATCGGAGCCTGAGTCCGAGCCGCCCTCCGAGCCGCGAACTCTGACAAGACCGTCACAGCAGGAGGCTCAGACAGACTCCCAGCCCCCTGACACACAATCTGAGGGTAGCAGCTCTGTCTTCGAACAGATATTTGGAACGCCGAAAGCATTGCCCGGACGCACCGAGCCTGATAGCTTGCCCATACTTGCGGCGCGAGTCACGCTCAGGCTTGCGCTTGCCGCTTTGCTGACAGGGTTACTCGCCTATCGCCCGCGAAAAAGCCTCCCCCTCCTTCAGCGAAACCCTTATGTCGCGCAGTCTCAGATACTGATAGCGATCGTTGCATCGGCGCTGATGATGATAGTGGCCGACAATGCCGCCCGCGCTTTCGGCATCTTTGCAGCGGCCTCTATGGTGCGATTCCGCACGAATGTCCGCGACCCTAAGGAGATAACCGTCTTGCTGGTCAGTTTGGGGATAGGGCTGGCCACAGGAGTAGGCCGCATGGAACTGGCCGTCATACTCGCTCTGTTCGTGCTGATGGTGCTCTGGGTGATGGAGCGTTACGAGCCGGACCAGGTGGTCCGGGCTATGGAAGTAACGGTAAAGACGCGGGATGTGAATCTGACGGATGACGTTTTGAAGGAAGTTTTCGAGAAACACCATATCGACGCCGAACTGAGGAAAGTAGACCATCCCGATGAACCGGACGATCTTGGCGCTATACGTTATCTTGTCAACGTGCATCCAGGCATGAGCACGGACCAGTTGAGCGAAGAGATATTCTCATCCGACCCGCACAATGTAGACAGCATAAACTGGGACCAGAAGAAAAGCTCGCCCTATGTTTACCGATGACAGACAGCCCTCAGCCGTCAGCTAT